>JALONW010000093.1 GCA_025454725.1 Anaerolineae bacterium | reverse complement strand
GCCGGGTTGCTGGTCGGCGTCAGGCGGTCGAACACCCAGTTGTACTGCCCAGTCAGGTTGGTGCCGTTGGAGTTGAACGACTGGCTGGCGCTGAAGTCGCTAACCGGCGCGGTGCGGCCAATGCTGATGGTCTGGATGCCGTAGACACTAAAGTCCAGCGAGTAGGTATCGCTCGGCGTGCCGTCGGCGGTGCTGATTTGCACGGTGACGGTGTAGGTCCCCGGCGTGGTGTACGAGAAGCATGCGATGTTCTCGGTGGTAAAGGTCTGCGTGCCGCCGCCAACCAGCTCGACCGTCCACAGGTACTGCACCGGGTGGCTGGCCGGCGCGGTGGGGGCGTGGGTGCTGGTGTTGGTCAAGCAGATTTCGGTGTTGACCGGCAGCGCGGTGTTGGTCCAGCCGCCTGCGATGGTGTAGCTGTACAGCGCGTCCACGAAACCGACTTGCAAGGTCGCGGAACGGTTGCAGGTGTAGGCGGTGCTGCCCGACGAGTCGGTGATGGTGACGGTCAGGGTGTAGGTCCCCGGCCCAATCGGTCCCAGCTCGGCCAGCGAGAGCGGGCCATTGGCTGCGATGCCATCGTTGGTCGAATAGATGTTGGCATTGGCGCTGTTGATGAAGCTCCGCAGCGTGTAAATCGCGCCGTCAGCGTCCGTCAGCGTCCAGACGTATTGCAGCGGCAGCAAGTTGCTGTTGTCCATGTCGATGTAGTAGACATAAGTCGCGCCAGCGTTGAACGGCGGGGTGGTGTTGACGTTGGTCGCGCCGACGAGGCCCGACTCGCACTCGAAGCCGACGCCCGTGCCGTACGTGCTGATGAGGTGGAAGCCCGACGCGCAGTTGTCGCCGGGGATTGCGCCGTCAGCGGCCACAATCGCCGTGTAGCTCAGGCGGTAGCTGGCGTCAGGGGTGTTGAACTGGTAGTTGGTGTAGGCATCGAACGGGGCGGTGTTGTCCACCAGCGTGTCGATGGTCACCCAGTCACCCGCGCCGAGCGTGGATTCCTGTTGCAGCGTCCAGACGATTTCGACGATATCGCGCCCGTAGCTGTTGCCGAAGGTGTAGCTGTGGTTGGCAAACTCGCCGACGACCACGTTGGTGTCACCGAATGGCCCCTGACAGACAAGGCGGTTGTAGGTCACGCTGATGTTGTTGCGCGCCATGTTACAGGTGACGGGAGTGCCGTCCGGGTTGGTGATGTTCACCACGACCGAGATGCTGTCGTTGGCAGGGGCAGGGGCCAGCGAACCAGCGGTGGTATTCCACTGGACGGTGGCTTGGTTGTTGTTGGTGCGCGGGTTCGGCGTGGTAATCGTACCGTCGCTGACCGTCCACGTGTAGGTTACAGTACGACCCGCCACGCCAGTGATGTTGGCGGTGTAGTTCTGGGTCTGGGGATTGCCGGTGTCGGCGTTGACCGGGACGGGGGTCGCTGAACCACCAATGCTGGCGCAGACCAGCGTCGGCCAGCCGACCACGGTGAAGTTGGTGGTCTCTTCGCAGGTCGCGGTGGCCGGGGTATAACCGGGGGCTGTCGCCGTATTGTCTACAATCACCACATAGCGGACGCTGTGCGGCTCCGACACGATGGCCGAACTGTTGGGGATGGTATATGTGTAGGTGTTGGACGGGCCGGTCTGCACCGAGACATTATCCAAGAACCACTCGTAGCCAATGATGGGGCGACCGTTCAGGGTCGAGCCGTGCGCGGCGGTGAAGGTAGCTGTGCCGCCAGTTGGGTAAATCGGGCTGGGGAGCGTGTTGGTCATCGTGCAGTCCAGCGGCGTCCACAGGCGGGTTACGGTGCGCGAGGCATCGCAGACCGAACCGTCGGCGGTACTGGCGACCAGCGACACTTGGAATGAGCCGAAGCCGACCGTAGACCAATCGACCGTCAGGGTGTTAGACGCGCCGCTCTGGTTGATGGGCAAACCAGCGCCCGTACCTGTCACCGTCCATGTGTAGGTGATGGGGCGACCGAGCGCGTTGGTGATGTTGGCGGTGTAGGTCTGGCCGCCAGCGGTCGGCAGCACGTTGAACGCGCCGGGGCCGCCGATGGCGCAGACAATCTCCAGCCGGTTCACTTGGATAATCTGCTCGACGAACGACGAACCGCCGGGGCCCGTCACGGTCAGGCGGATGACGTTCCCGCCGATTTGGTTGAAGGGGATATTGGTCGGATTTTCAGCGGTGCTGTCGGTAACACCGTCACCGTTGAAGTCCCATTCCCAAGTGTCAACCGGGCCGCCGCCAGTGGTGTCGCTCTGGTCGGTGAAGTTGACCAGCGTCCCCTGAACGATGGGGCTGGTCGGCGCAAAGGTGAAGGCCGCGATGGGCGAGGCCGTCAGGTCAAACGACAGGGTGGCCGACGACGACGAGCCGCTGACGCCACCGCTGGTCACGTGGTCTTGGTCGCGCACCACGAGCTGGACGGTCTTGAAGCCGCCGGTCGGGTAGTCGAAGCAGACCACTGGGGCGTTATCGACCACATCGAAAGTGACAGGGTTGCCGTCGGATTCGAAGTCCCACTCGCTGTTAATGATGGGGCCGGTGCTTTCATTGTTGAAGCACACCTGAATCGGGCCGCTGCCGCCGATAATTTCGTAGCTGAACTGCGCCTCGACTGGTTCACCGTCCACGAATACGTTGACCGACTTGGTGACGCTGCCGCCGCCGCCCGGTCCAAAGTAGTTCAGGACGACCGTGTACAGGCCGTCGGCGGTGTAGGTTGTGCCGCTGGATGCGCCGGTGCCGCTGGCGGGCGTGCCGCCGGTGAACGTCCACTGGAAGGCGGTGGCGGGGTCTGGGTCAACCGGACCGCTGCCGGGCAGTGCGACCACATTGACCGTCACGGCCAGTGGCGCTTGACCGTCCGACGGGGTGAGGGTGAAGTCGTACAGCGGCGGCGGTGGCACAAACGAGACCGACCGCGTGGCGACGGCGCTCAGGCCGCTGACCGGGTCTTCAACCGTCAAGTGGAAGTAGATGATGGCGGGGCCATCAGCGCCGAAACCAGCCGCCACGAAATCGGCGCTGGTGATGGTGGGCGAGTAATCGGTGGTGGTGACATCCGGGACGATGCCGGGGTCAAGCGGGTCACTGCTGCCGCTCAAGCGCCATGTGTAGGTCAGGCCGCTGCCGGTGCTGGCGTTGATGGCGTCCACGGTGAAGGGCGGCACGCCGTCATACTGGTTGCCATCGGGGAAATAGAAGGCCGCCACGACCGGCGCGCTGACGGTCACGACGCCCGTAAGCGTCAGTGGTGCCCCCGTGGTTGGGGTGCAGGTCAGTGAGACGTTGTACGTCCCAGCGGCAGGGTAGGTGTGGTTGTAGGTGGCTGCCGTCGAGTCGATGGCGGAAGGGGCATTAACGTCCCACGCATAGCCGACGATGTTGGCCGAACCGGTGGCGACGAATTGGAAGCTGAACGGGTTCGTGTCGCCGCCGTTGTTGATGTTCAGGCGGCAGAACGTCTCCTGAAGCAGAGGGTCAATCCGGTCAATTGGGCGATTATTGCCCTCGTTGGCGGGCTGCTCTGGCTGCTGAGGTTGCTCCGGTTCCACAGCGGGGACATCGGTTGGGATGACCTCTGGCTGCGGGGCCTCAGTGGGGATGACCGGCGCGACTTCCTCACGGGGGATGTCCGTGGGACGCACCGGAATGGGGCGGTTCTGTGCAAAGTTGCTGGGGGCAAGAACAGCGAGCAGGATGCCGAGGCCGATGAAGGCCATCAGCAGCCGGTTCCTGCGCGCTTTTACAAGTGGTGACATAAGATAAATCCCTCACACGATTAGTGACCCTTGTGGATAGCCAAAGGTCTAGGGCTTTTCACTCCACATTAAGAATACTAAAGATAGTACGGAAGGGTCAATCAGGCTGGATGAACTGTTTCAAAATCCAAATATACATAAAACGTACAAATATCAGGTACAAAAGTATGCACTTGTTTCGTTGCGTAATATTTTATATATTTACGAGAGGAGTTTTATTACAAATGCTGTCGTTTTGAGCCTTTTAGGGTAAACTTCAAATGAAACTGACTGTGTGAAAACTGTAATGCAATGAATTGAAATATCACGTAAAAACAACATATTTATACCATCTTGTAAGCCAGTACTGGTTTATAAATCATATAGTACCTTGTGGTACTTAGATACTATCTCTTGCCTGATACGCCTAATGTGAAATAGTGTGCCTCGTTTGCCAGCTAGAGAAAAACAGCTAAGCTCACTGAAGGGGCTGTTTTTCAGCCCGACCTCCCCCGTAGGGCAACCGTTGGCACGCTGTCCCTTTAGCCAAAGGCCAAACGTAGTGTAGGATACAAAAAACACACCCCGTCCATGTCCTATGTCAGTTGGAGAAAGTTTAACCGGACATGCTCAAACACCTCATGATTGGCCTCGCGCTGCTGGTGATGACCCTCACCAGCGCTGCCCAACCGGGCTGGAGCGCATGGCTCTACACCCCCACCGACGGAACCGTCACCCGTGTCAGCGCCAGCGGCGAGATTATCGACGCCTTCCGCCTGCCCCTCAGCCAAGCTTTCAACGCTTACGGCGAGGCTGCCATCGCGTCTCCGACCGGGCGCTTTGTCGCCTACATCGCCGAGGATACGACCTCTGGCTTCGCCAACCGTCAGTTGGTGGTCTACGACACCCGCGCCGACTTTATCCGCTTCACCTATGACCTGACCGATGTCGAACTGCTCGACTTCGAGCTGGCGGCGCGCCCGACTGCCTTCGATGAGGTGGCCCAGACCTTCGCCTTCGGCATGGTGCGCGCTGGCGCGTGGGAACTGGCGCTGGCCGACCTGTCGCTGGAATCGCTCAAAGGGATGGGGCCGCTGACCGAGGCCGCCGCCGCACTCGACGAGACCGGCATCCCGACTGTGTTGTCAGTGCTGGGCGAGGAGGTCACGTTTGGCCTGTTCCCCGCTGATGGCACAAGCCGCCCTGTGACTCTCTATACGTGGCGGCCCGACACTTCGCCGCAGCCTGCCTTCAACGCCTCGACCGAGGTCGATGTCTGGGCGCAGACTGGGGAACTGGTCACAGCGGTAGATAACACGGTTTCCATCCTAACCGGCCCATCAGACGGCGACGTGTACACCGCCGACGGGCTGGATGTGCCCGGTGTGTGGTGGGTGGCTGGAGGCGAACAGCTCCTGCTGCGCGCCAGCGACCCCGCAGCGGACGACCTGTTGTGGGTGGTTATCGACCGCGCTGGGGCGGTGGTCGGCCAGTTCCAGCTCGACATCGGCCCGCTGATGGGCGCGCCCGACGGCGTGGTTGGCCTGTTTGCCGATAACGGCGGTGTCTCGCTCGTCCACCTCGAAACGCTAGGCGCAACTTTTGAGGCGCGCACTGTTTACACCACCACCGACCCCGACAGCCACTTAATTCTTGTGGTCGGCGGCTGATAGGCTCAGGAGACAGACGACCCATGCCAACCCCACGTCTGCTATTGCTCGTCATCATGCTGTTGATGTGGGCGGTCGTCCTTCCGTCCAGCGCACAGAACGCCGTTCGCGGCGTCACCACCTACACGCCCATCAACCAGAACTTCGCCAACCCAGAGCGGGGCTTCTACCACCAAGATGCCCCAATGTGGCGCGGCACTCAGAACACTTCTCAGTCGGTCGCATCGCTGCGCGCCCTGCGTGACGAGGGCATCAGCACGGTGCGCTGGTACTTCCTGATTGACGAGTTCGTCACCAGCAACCTGAGCAGCGCGGCGCTGGATTTTATCGCCGCCCAGTTCAACAACGCCCGTGAAGCGGGGGTGAAGGTTATCCCGCGCTTTGCCTACAACTTCCCAGAAGGCGGGACGTTTCCCTACCAAGAGCCGGACGCTTCGCTGGCGCAGATTCAGGCGCACCTCGCCCAACTGACGCCGATTTTGACCACCCATTCCGATGTCATCGCATTCATGGAGATTGGGTTCGTCGGCGCGTGGGGCGAATGGCACAGCTCGACCAGCGGTCACGTCACCGATGGCGAAATCACCGACAGCGCCCGCGCCATCGTCAGCGCGCTGATGGCCGCCCTGCCGTCTGACCGGATGGTGGCGATGCGCTACGCGCCTTACAAGCAGCAGCTCTACGGCGACGCACCCCTCACGCCCGAACAAGCCTTCAATGGTTCGCCGCAGGCGCGTATGGGCGCGCACAATGACTGTTTCCTTGCCTCTTACACCGACTGGGGGACGTACCCCACCGACCCAGAGGCACGGCAGGCCGTCCGCCAATACCTGAGCCGCGATAACCGTTTTGTTCCGCAGGGCGGCGAGACCTGCAACGACAATGCCGAGGCGCAGCCCTATATCGGCTGCACCAACGCATTGGCTGACCTTGCCCGGCTGCGCTTCAGTTCGCTCAACATCGACTACAAGGTCGAGGTGCTGGACGGCTGGCGTGCTGGCGGGTGCTTTAACACCATTGCGCGGCGGCTGGGCTACCGTCTGAGCCTTGTGCAGTCGGCCATCCCGTCGCAGGCCGCCGCTGGCGAGGTGATGAACCTGTCGCTGGTGGTGCAGAATACCGGCTTCGCCAGCCCGTACAACCCACGCGGCTTCGAAATTGTGCTGCGCGCCCACGCCGACGGTCAGCTTTATCGCCCTGCGTTGGCCGAGACGCCCGACCCACGCCGCTGGCTGCCCGACCTCGGCGCGTTCACGCTCAACCTAAGCTTGACGCTGCCCGCTGACCTGCCCGGCGGTTCGTATGATGTGCTGCTCAACCTGCCCGACCCCGAACCGACCCTCTATGGCCGCCCAGACTACAGCATCCGCCTCGCCAATGCCGAGACGTGGGAGGCCGCGACCGGCTTTAACGACCTGCTGGTCGATGTTAGCATCGAAGGGCAGACCGCCGGAGAGACGAGTGACCTGCTCACCAACGGCAGTTTTGAATCTGGGCTGACCGGCTGGACCGTGCGCCGCCCACAAGCCACCGCCAACGATGATAAGGTCGTTTGCGCGGGGGCGACCGCACAGGGGGCGTGTTCGTTTCGCTTTCGTGGCAGACCGGGCGAAAATACCCGGCTGGTGCAGCCTGCCGCGCTGAACAGCATCACCCTTGCGCCGTCTGATACCTTGACCGTGCGGCTCGCCTACGCCACACGCAGTGCTTCGACCAACCTGCGCGTGCGGGTCATCGCAACACCGGTGGGCGGTGCGCCAGTGACGGCGGTTTTGCTTACACCGCCGGATTTTGCCAAGACCAGCGCCAGCATAGACCTCATCTATGACCTGCGCTGGGCGGATGTGCCACCTACCTTGTACGCCGCGCCGCTGGAGTCGTTGGTCGTCCAGCTTCACCACCGCGCCCAGACTGGCAAGCTGTGGGTCGATGACGTCCGTTTGCTGCATACCACGGGCGCGCCGCGCACCCCGCTCGGTGTGCTGCCGCTGCCGTAGCACACTCGGTTGCCAGACAACAAAACAGCCCACTGAAGTGGGCTGTTTTGTTGTCGCTAGGTGAGATTACTCCTCGTCCTGCGCGGTAGCTTCCTCAGCGCCGTTTTCCGGGAGCTGGAGGTTTATGAGCTGGTCGATGAGGTCACGCATCACAGGCTCCGGCAGCGCGCCGGGCTGGTTGAAGACAATCGTGCGCTCCTTGACCATCATCAGGTTGGGGATGCTCATCACTTGGAAGCCCTGCGCGAGGGCGGGGTTCTCATCGACGTTCACTTTGGCAATGACGACCTTACCGGCATATTCGGCGGCCAGCTTGTCGAGGACGGGGGCGATGGAACGGCAGGGGCCGCACCACTCCGCCCAGAAATCGACCAAAACGGGCAGGTCACTGTTGACGACCTCCTGCTCGAAGGTCGCGTCGGTCACTTTGATAGGGGCGCTCACAGTCATGGGGTGTTCCCTCTTGGTTGGTTGGCACGGTTAGGATGGTAACATTAAGTTACCCTTGTCTAACCTTTAGACATGGCCCGCCCACCCCATCTTACTAATCGGGCGAGTGGCCTAGTCTGTGCCCAAAAAGGACGGCAGATAGAAACTCAGGGCGTGCAGCGGCGCGTCTGGCCCCGCTGTCAGCGTGATGGGTTCGGCGTCTGGGCGGGCGAGGAGGACATCATAGACGCCCAGCGGGTCGGCGGGCTGTCCGCCGTGGCTGGCCTGACCTGTCCCGCCTGTTACATAGAAGAACAGGTCCTCGCCGGGGCGCGGCAGCGCGAGGGTGGTCGTTCCGCCCGCGTCTATGGTGGTGGCTGTCAGACTGCCCGCCATGTGCTGTTCCATCGGGGAACCGCCGCCAATCAGTGAATAGACCGTGGCGTCGCCCACGCGCTGTTTGGGCAAGTCGCCGCGCCCGGCTTGTTGGTAGTGCGGCTTCAGCCCCCGGTGCTTGGGGTCGGCCACATACCAAATCTGGATGACCCGCGCCGGTTCGTCGAACGGGTTTATCTCTTGGTGTTCGATGTAGTCCCCAGCGAACATGCGCTGAAGTTCGCCAGCCTCAATGATGCCTTTCCCGCCGGTGGTGTCCTCATGGTACAGGCGGCCATCCAGCACCCACGTATAAATTTCCAGCCCACGGTGCGGATGCCATGGGAAACCAGCCTGCGGCGCAATCTGGGTCATGTGCGCCGTCAACATTCCCGACAGGCGTTGCAGCGGACTCCAGCCGCCGACGGCGAAATGCGAGTGCAGCCACCACGCCGGGTGGGTGTAGGGGAAAATATTGGCGGGTAGGTGTTGGTATGATGCGGGGCGCAGGAAGCCCGGCGCAATCTGGGACTGTTGCATGGACGGCGCAGACATCATCATGGCGGCCTCTGGCTGGGATACCCATAAACGGACTGTAGTCCATTTATGATAGCATAAATACTGCCAGCACACAACCAGATGGGGCAGCCCAGTAAGCGCAAACACATCAAAAACAGGGTTGAGGGGATATGTGTATGGTGGGCAGCGGACGCGCCGTTGCGCGTCCCTACGAATCACGTCAGGCTGTAGGGACGCCCAACGGGGCGTCCACCTTCTCAAAAATTTGATACGTTTGCTCTATTGGCCCAGTAAGCGCAAACGCATTAAAACATGGGTAAAGCGTTTTCGATAAGGTGTTTTTTTTAATCAGGGTTGAGGGACGACGGCGGTCTCGTCAGCGCGTCCGAGCCCGAAAGGCTCTCCCACAGACGCGCAAGCTGGGGGTCACGTGCCAGTGCCTCAATTTCGCGGTAGTGTTCTTCATAGTAGGCTTGGAAGGCCGCGAGGTATGTGCCGATGGTGGTGGGGCTGGCGGTCTCTAACAGCAGTTCAGCGAATAAGTACAGCTCGCCGTGCTGGTCCTGCCCATATTTGACCAATCTGACCTCACGGTTAAGGCGCGCCAGATAACCATAGACGGCGCGGGAACAGCCGGGGTAGAGGGAAATCACCAGCGGCATCTGGAATGTTAAACAGTTGCCGGTGATACCCACGAACAGCTCGACCTTGCGGGGGATTGCGCCGGTCAGGTTGGCCTCCCCCAGCCAGTAGACGGGATTAACGCCGTCGGGCATGGGCTGGAAACGCCATGCGCCCGCCTCGGTGATAATCTGTAGGAATGTGCCAATTTCGGTGCGGGTGGCGGTCATATGCTGCGAACCCCATGGGGTGGTGTACCGTTTGATAAGGGGTTTTGTGGGGCTTCATGCGCCATCCGCTGCACCCCCTTCACCGCCGTCACCGACCATCTGGGCTTGGTAGGAGCAGTGGGGGTTTCCGCATGCCTTATGCTCGAACCACGCCAGCACCGAGTGGGCGGTGTTGCAGTCTGGGCAGCGCACCACCCGGTCGCCCGGCTTGAACAACTCGTGGGTATAGGGGCAGCGCAGCCGCCGCCGCAGAAGAGGTGAATCGTCAGCCAGCGCCTCGATGACCTCGGCACAGAAGCGCAGGGTCAACCCACCGAGGCCGATTTGGTCGTTGTGTGTCAGCACCTTTAGCGGCGCGACCACCTGCCCGTTGACGCGCACCGCCCCGGCTTTGTTCGAGGCCAATATCCAGCGCCCCTTTGTCGGGGTGATGACCCCCAGCGCGTCGCCCCCGCCCGTGCTGGTGATTTCGGCGCGCCCGTCTTTGTCAACCGAGAGGTATGAGCGCCGGTCGCCCTGAGCGGTCAGCGGGAGCTGGGTGGTGGTGCCGTCTGGGTTCCGGGATTCGAGGTAAGCCATGCGTGTTTTTTCTTAAAATAGTCGCAAACAATGGATATGGACTATAATAACATGAGTCCTATCTACGGCGTTGGTGATTTCAGCGTATAGGTTTTAGGGCGAAATAGACCCCGCGTGTATGGGGGTTTGCTGGGTTCTAAAGCCGGTATACTCGATGTGTCAAAGTGTTACGATGCATCCCCAAATCGTCCTGTATAGGATACAACTTAACCTACCCATCATCCCTGCTCATACGCTGAAAAAACGGACGGCTACGATTGAACGATACCCCCACCCCCAACAGCCAGAATGACCCGTTCCGGGCGACGGTCGGGTATGAGCAGGTCAAACGACAGCTCCAGCCCGTGGTCGATTTCGTCCGGGCGGGGGGTGGGGCTGGTATGGCGCACGGCCTCCCGCGCCGAATTTTGCTGCATGGTCCAGCAGGGACAGGCAAGACCCACCTCGCCTACCAGCTCATGGATGCCTCGCGCATGGAAAACTGGTACGACCCCGGTTCGGCGCTGGTCAACCGGGGGCTGAAGGGCATCAAGAAGCTGTTCGACCGGCGCGACGCCCTCATCATCATCGACGACGTGGACTACATCGCCCGGCGGCGGGACGGGCTGGAACAACAGTCCACCGAGCGCCTGCGCCAAGAAATCCTCGACCGCCTGCTGTTGGAGATGGAGACCATCCGTGAGCGGAACATGGTGTTCGTTGCGCTGGCGAACCGCCTCGGCCCGCTGGATGATAAATTCTTGCACCTCATTGACCTCCAGATTGAACTTCCGCTGCCCAACCAAGCCATGCGCCGCGAGATGTTGGCCGCGTTTGGCGAGCGCATGGGCGCGGTCTGGCCGACGGCGGATGTAGAAGGGTTTGCGCGGCGGACGGTCGGGGCGTCGGGGCGCAAACTCCACCGGCTGACCGAATCGGCGGCGCATCATGCCGCCAGCGAGGGTTTGGCCTCCCCTAGCGCGGCGCACCTCAACCATGCCATCGCGCAGGCGCGCCTGACACTCCCCGACATCCATGACTTGTCTACGCTTGTCGAAGGGCTGGGGCGGCAGGTGGTCGGGCAGGACGCGGCGAAGAAAAAGCTGGGGTTCGCGGCGGCCATCCATTTCACACAGGCGCGGGAGAACCTCGAAAACGCGGCTGGGATGACCTTCCAATCCAATGTACTGCTGGTGGGGTCTGAGGGCGTCGGCAAAGCGGAAATCAGCCAAGCGCTGGCGACCACCCTCGACGTGCCGTGGGTGCGCTGCAACGCTAACGCCCTCTACCAACGCGATACCCAATCGGTCATCCTTGGCCTGCTGCGTGACCTGTATGAAGCGTCAGCGGGCGACATCATCCGGGCAGAACACGGCA
>JALONW010000458.1 GCA_025454725.1 Anaerolineae bacterium | reverse complement strand
CGGTATATCCTTCCCCAGCACGTCCGCCGTCTCGCAGACTGGGCCGACCACCTGCGCCGGGCTGGTCTCAGAGTCGGTTTCGCGCAGTGGGAGTATCATGTGCTTGGCTTGGTACAACGCCGGGCGCATCAGCTCGGCCATACTGCCGTCCACGATAACAATACGCTGCCCGGCCTGCCGCTTGACGTACTGCACCTGCATCAGCAGCACACCCGCGTCCGCGATAATCGACCGCCCCGGCTCTAAGATGACCTGATAGCCAGTCAGCAGCGGGCGCAGCGCCGCCGCGAAGTCCGCCGGGGTCGGCAGGTCTGCGCCCGGCGCGTAGGCGGCGGGCATCCCCCCGCCGATGTCGATGGTACGAATGTCGGGATACGGCGCGGCGATTTCCAGCGCGGCCTCGACTGCTTGGACGGTGGCGTGGGTGTCGCCCAATTGACTGCCGATGTGAACGTGTATCCCGGCAATGTGGACATGGGGAAAACGGGCGCGCCCGGCCAGCAGTCCGGCGACCGCATCCGGCGTCAGACCAAATTTCGCCCCGCCGTGGCCGGTCGCGATGTACGGGTGGGTATTGGCCGTCACATCGGGGTTGAGGCGAAGGCTGACCCGTGCCGTGACACCATTTTCCTCCGCCAGCGATTCGAGTAACTCGACCTCGCGGACGTTCTCGACGTTAAACCAGCCGATTCCGTTCCGCAGCGCCCAACGCAGTTCATCAACCGTTTTACCGACGCCCGCGAACACGATGTTTTCGGGCGCGCAGCCCGCCTTCAGCGCCCGGTAACATTCACCCGCGCTGACGGCATCAACGCCCGCGCCAACGCCGACCAGCGCCCGCAGCACCGACAGGTTAGCGTTGGCTTTGGCGCTGTAGTGGACATGCGCGTCCATCCCAGCGAAAGCGTCGGTGATACGGCGGTAATTTGCCAACGCACGCGGCAGGCTGTAAATATAGGCGGGCGTCCCGACCTGAGCGGCCAATGTGTCGAGCCGAACACCGTCGATGCACAGATTCCCATCGATATAACGTATAGAGTCGTTGAGCATAAAGTCCCCTTGTACGGGTATCCCAGCGGGCGCGGTCTTATCTGACACCAAAGATAATCTTGTATTCTAGTTCATAGGGGCGGTATGCTGGCATGAATCTAGATGCGCCCTTCCACCCAAGGAGTGTGGCCTTTGACCGAACAGGCACAAGAAAATAAGCTCATCCGTGAGTATGACGCCCTCCGCCAGCGCGAGTTTACCGTGCTGTCCGACCTATTGGAAGTGCTACCGAAGGTCGATGGACTTGCGCCGGAATATGCCTCACAGGCGCGGGACGCTCTCTTTCACACCGACAATCCGTACCTGATGGTATTGGTCGGCGCGTTCAATGCAGGCAAGAGCAGCATCCTTAACGCGCTGTTGGGCGCGCCGGACGTCATGACAGTCGGCCCCGTGCCGACCACCGACCGTATCACCATTTTGCGCTACGGCGAGAATGCACAGCGCCTCGCGTCGGGGGACGTGGACACGGTGCTGTACCCCGCGCCGATTTTGCAGCGCGTCAGCCTCGTCGATACGCCCGGCCTTGAGTCGGTGTTCCAGAGCCACGAGGCACAGACCCGTAAATTTTTACACCGCGCCGACGCTGTTTTATACGTCATGCTGGCGACGCAGGCCATGAGCGCCGACAGCCTCGAATCGCTTCAGCACCTGCGCGAGTACGGCAAAAAAGTCATTTTAATCGTCAACCAAACCGACCTACTCTCCCCAGAAGAGCGCGAGACGGTCAAGAACTACGTGACCGAACAAGCGCGCGGGCGTTTGGGCGTGGACGCGGTGGTCTGGATGATGTCTGCCAAGCAGGGACTGGCCGCCAACGTGGCTGATGACGAGTCGGGCTGGCGTGCCAGCGGCCTCGCACAAGTCGAAGAATACATCGAGCGTCAATTGGACGACGCCGAGCGCCTGCGCCAAAAACTGCTCACCCCACTGCAAATCGCTGAGACCGGCGCGGCACAGGCTATCGCCAAGCTGAAAGATAATCAGACCGCGCTGGATTCGTCAAAGGCGATTTCGGAGAACGTGCGCGCCCAACTGAGCGCTCAAGAGCGCGACCAGCAGGCCACCGTCCGCGAGGTCGTCGCCGAAGTCAGCGCCAAGTTTGAGGATGTCGCCAAGCGCGGCGGTGACGCCATCCGCGACATTTTCCAACTCAGCCGGGTATTGGGCGCGTTCGGGCGCGGCCTTGGCGAACTGACCGGGATTGCGTGGCTGTTCCGGCGCGGCAACACGCCCAGCTATGTCCTCAAGGCGTTCAGCACGCACAAGGTATTCGAGCCTCTAGACGAGCTGCCCGCCGTGGCCGATAAACTCGCGCCACGCCTAGAGGGGCGTGACCTGAAAGACCTCGATGAACTGGTGGCCTACACCGCCCGCGAAATCGGCGGGCTGCCCGACTCGATTCGCCAGAAAATTATCGGCACGCCGCAAAGCCCCGTCGTCTATGACCGGCGGGCGATGCAGGAGGTTCGCCCGGCACTGGTGACACTCGAGCAGGACGCCCGAACACTGGAGACCGACCGCTTCGCCTCGGCCAGCCGTCAAGCGATTATCTCGCTGGCACTGTGGGAGATTCTGCTGCTCGTGTTCGGCGTGGCGGTGCTGGGCAGCGGCATCCTCGGTGACGGCAATGTGCCGATGCTGTTCCTGCTGCTGGGCTTGGCGATGTTTGGGCTGGCGATTATGCCACTGGCCGGTCGAGTGATGGCCGGGCGCTATGCCCAGCGCATCTATGAGAAGCAGCAGCTCTACCTAGAGAAATTCAACGCCGCTGCTGGCGCGCAGGTCGAGTATGGGATGCGCCTACGCCGCGATGTGACCGCGCCGCTCACCCGTTTGGTTGAAGCACAGGTCAGCGTGCAGGGCGACCAACTCAACCGCCTGCACAGCATCGAGGCGGAAATTGGCCGCTTGAGCAACGACGTAAATAAATTGGGCCGCCGTGGCCTATTCGGACTGGGAAGGTAAGTGAAGATGATGATGCAAACGTCGGTCTCTACGGGCGCGTTAGACACGCTGCGCGAGCAGACCGTCCACCTGCTCACGGATATTGCGGCAGCGTTAAACA
>JALONW010000092.1 GCA_025454725.1 Anaerolineae bacterium | reverse complement strand
GCCTTGCAAACCGCCTCCATCACACTGCGCCCCCATCCGGGTTCTTCGAGGTTGTTCCACCCGCTGGCGTCGATTGCGCCGCCCGCGATACTGAGGTCCGCGTTGGCAATCACACGGGTGGGGTCAAATTCCAGCTTAAAGCCCAGCCCCTGACAGTCGGGGCAAGCGCCGCGCGGCGTATTAAACGAGAACGTACTCGGCTCGATGTCTGGGATGCTGCCGTGACCGTTGGGACAAGCCAACTTCTCGCTGAACGGGATGTCATAGGGGTTATCGCCCAGCACCCCGACCGTGATAAAACCGTCGCCCAATTCCAGCGCGGTTTCGATGGCATTGGTCAGGCGGGTCTCAGCGTTGCGGGCGTCTTCACTGGACGGGTCTTCATGCTGACGCACAATCAGGCGGTCAACGACCACCTCAATGTTGTGGATGCCGTAGCGACTGAGCTTAATTTCTTCCTCAAGCTCGCGCACCGTGCCGTCAATCCGGGCGCGGACGAAACCACCCTTCTTGATGTCCTCAATGACCTTCTCGTGCGTGCCTTTCTTGTCGCGGATGACCGGTGCAAGCACTTGTATGCGCGTGCCATCTGGCAGACCGCGCACCGAATCGACAATCTGTTGGGCGCTCTGTGCGCTGACCACCGCCCCGCACACCGGGCAGTGCGGCACGCCGACGCGGGCATACAGCAGGCGCAGATAGTCGTAGACCTCCGTCACCGTACCGACAGTCGAGCGCGGGTTGTGGCTGACGCCCTTTTGGTCGATGCTGACAGCGGGGCTTAACCCCTCAATTTGGTCAACATCCGGCTTTTCCATCTGACCCAAGAACTGGCGCGCATAAGCGCTCAAGCTCTCGACGTAACGGCGCTGGCCTTCGGCAAAAATGGTGTCGAACGCAAGCGACGACTTACCCGACCCTGACAGGCCGCTGATAACGACCAACTGATCGCGGGGGATTTCAATATCGATGTTCTTGAGGTTGTGTTCGCGTGCGCCACGGACGACAATTTTATTCGACATAAGCCAACCGCAGTCTCCGTTGATGAGATACAGGGGGAGTGCCTCGCTTGGCACAAAAGTTCTAGGATTATAGCCAGTGGGAAGGATTCCAACAATACCAGAAGTCCCCACATCCGTAGCTGTGGAGAGGATGAGAAAACACAAATCTTCCCTCTAGAGATGGGTAGTGCGCCCTATACCAACCTTGTAAGAGCGCACCCATTCCATCCAATGACATGGTATAGTCGTAGCATCGTACCCAAAACGTTTCAGACAGGGACGCCGGTCATGGCCTGCACCATTGAACGTTACCCCGACAGACCCATCGTTATCGCCACATTCAGCCCACCGTTCGACGCAGTGAAAGATGCCTCGACCACAGCGGGCTACCTGAACCGGCTCTTGGCCGAGACCAACGGCGACATCCACTACATCGCTGACCTAAGCGCCCTTGAGATTGACCTCTCGGACCTCGTGCTGGGTATGACGACGGCCTACGCCAGCCTGCAAAGCCCATTCTACAGCCCCCGGCTGAAGACCTACACGGTCGGCAACACCGAGCTGGTCAAAGTGGGTGCCGAGGCCGCTGCTGCTGATGCCCGCTACGGCGCAAATGTGCGGTTCTACCCCCACGTCGCCGAGGCATTGGCCGAGGTTGAGCGCTTAGTCAGCCTCCCTTAGCACGGGGTCATGTGGATGTAGATGTCCTTGCGGGGCTTTAGCGTGGCTGATAGGTTGGGCGTCATGTCTTGCCCCGGAACCAACGAGACGCGGTAGCGCTGCACCAACATCGCCAGCGCCAACACTCCCTCCATCATGGCAAAGTCCATGCCGATGCATTGGCGCGGCCCAGCGCTAAAGGGCAGGTAAGCGAAGCGGTGGCGTCCGTCGGCCTGTGCCGCCGGAGAGAATCGCGCAGGGTCAAACACCTCTGGCTGCGGCCAATACGCCGGGTTGTGGTGCAGCCCGTAGTAGAACATCAACAAGATGGTCCCCTTGGGGATATGATAGCCGTTCGCCACATCATCGGCCTGCGCAGTACGCGGCAGCATCGGGATGGGCGGGTAAATACGCATGGCCTCTTGGAAAATCTGACGGCAGTAACCCAGCTTAGGCAGGTCGTCAAAGGTCGGGGTGCGGTCCCCCAGCGCCGCCGAGACTTCGGCACGCAGCTTTTCCTCAACCTCTGGTGACTGCGCCAGCAGCACCCACAGCCACGTCAGCGCGGTAGCGGTCGTCTCAAAGCCCGCTGAAAACACAGTCATGACCTCATCGAACAGTTGGGCAGGGGTCATCCCTTGCTGTGTCTCCTCATCGACAACTTCCATCAGCATATTGATGAGGTTATCGCCCTCGCTGTCGCCGTTCTCACCTGCCGCGATGATGGTATTGACTGCCTGTGTGAGCCGCCGCATCGCCTGCTGGAAACGACCATGGCCGGGCAGCGGGATGGACTGCGGGACGAACGGCATATAGCCGCGCAGCGCAACATAGTTGGCGGCGGCCACCATCTCCTGTCCCAGCTTGCCGATTTCATCCAGTGGGAGAGTGTGCGTACCGAACAGCGCCCGCGAGACCATCTCGACCGTCAGGTGTGCCATGCGTGCGCCCAATTCGACCGGCTGGTCGGGGGTATCGGTGCGCGCCCACTCCTGCATGACCTCATCCATCGCATCGGTCATGATTTTGGCAAAGAAGGCGATACGCTGGCGGTGGAACTGCGGTTGAATCATCCGTCGCTGACGCAACCAGAAATCGCCTTCGCTGGTCAGCAGACCCTCTCCCACCATCGTCTTGGCCGCGTTGTACAAGAATGGGGATTTACGGTAGTTCTTGACCTCATCGCGCAGCACGTGCTGGAACAAGTCAGCGTCGCTGACCAGATAAACCGGTTTGGGACCGACCATCAGGCGCACAAAGCTACCATGCTGGCGGGCGGCCTGCTCAAGGAACCCAAATGGAGCTTGCCGGAAAATATCCGGTAAAAGCTGGGCGGTCGGCAGGGTCGCTAAATCGCGGGTAGTGGTCGTGATGGGAGCAGGGCTGGACATCGGAAATACGCCTCCAAGCGTTAGCAGGGGATGAAAAACCCCGCCAACAGTGTGGGGCGGGGTGGGAGAGACAGGATGGAAGGGGGTCTGAAAATCACGAGGCCTTCGCACGCACGGCAGGCAGTTCCGAGGTCCGACGGTCGGGCTTGGTGGCGTAGTCACCCGCTTGGTGGTCAAACTGGTGCTTATAGATTTCCTCGTGGAACGCAACGAACTTGTAAATCAGTGCCCCGATGGTTTGGCTGCTGAGCGTCTCGCTGATGGTCTGGAGGTTCGCGCTGAGACGGCTGCGGCACTGCTTGTACTGCGCCTTGCAGTACAGCAGGTTATCACCAAAACGCAGCAGCGAGGCCAGCGAAGACGGCGCGGTCATCAGGTCATGCAGGCTGAGGTTGAACTCGCCCAGCGACACATCCTTACGGATGCGTGTCATCACGCCTGCGAGTTCGGCCTGTCCCATCTGCGCCATCAGCATGTGGGGGAAGGCCTCTGGGCGGTGGCCGCTGCTCTGGAAGTCAGCATACAACCCGTTCAACAGGCGGCGGTGGAATTCATCGGTCGCCACAAGGTTTGTCCCGATGTCGTTGAGAAGACGCACCATCAAGGCGGCATCTTCCAGCGCCTGCGGGAGCGTGCCGTCCTCAATCAGGCCAGCAAGCGCCGAGTTCGGTTCCAACACCTCCGCAATCACGGCGATATAGTAGGCCAAGACCGGAACGACGAGGATAGTATCAGTGCTGACCTGCATCAGGGTCTGGCGGTCGTCAATCTGCTCTAACAACAAAGTATTGACCGCCGTGTAACGCCGAATCAGCCCCTGACGGAGGATTTCGCCCATCTTGAGCTGGGAGACCGTGCGGCAGGTCTCGACGCAAGCGCGGACGTTGGCAACCAGCGCGTTCCACGTCCCAAACTCAATCATGTCACGGGTGTGGTTGGGGCGCATGGCGAGGAATAGCTCGGCGAAGGCCTGCTGCTCGGTATCGGTGATGCTGTGCTTGAAGCCCGAAAGCTGGTCAGCTTTGTCCTCAATGTCGGCGAGGATACGCTCAGAGCGCTCGGTATCCCCCTGAAGCCCGGCCACCATCGCCCGGTTGAATCCAATCAGCACATCACGGCGCAAATCGTAGGTGGTATCGTCGGGCTGGCGCAGCGCAAGGCCAAACGCGAGGTTATCGCTGACGGTCTCATAGATGAGGTAGGCATTCATAATCGACGAGTAGCGGACCAAATCGTCCCACTTGTCTGGGGCGACACACCCGTTCAGCAAGGCATAGGTCAGCTTGGCGAACTGGGGAATGCCGATAATCTGGAGCCATGTCTTCAGTTCTGGGTTGGCGTCAGAGGTGGCCCACTGGCTAAACTCGCGGTAGGCACTGGCAGGCATGTGCTGCCGGAGGCTGGCTTGAAAACCCAAGACGGTGGATTGAAAGACTCGCTCCAAGGGTTGCATACACGGACTTCCTTGTCTGGTAAGGGCAGGCGGCGGGAAACGAACGTGATTGAACTCGACCCGAGTCGTTTGCCAACGGAGCATTCCACAGAGCAGGACGTTCAGACTACAGGTAAAATAATTAAGAATAAATTGCGTCGGAAGACCTGTTAAGGGATGTCACGCCCGATTGCTTAACTCAAATCCAATGGTATGTCATTTTTTATGCGATAAAAATAAAGATTTGGTAAAAACATAAGACCTTAATTATTCTTGTCGGGTTTGAGTATTAAGATTATGCTGAATTACACAACCTAGCTAGCCTCCTCATTTCATACCAACACCACAAAGGACACACCATCGTGAGCTACACCATTAGCCAAAAGCCGGACAGCCCCATCATCATCGCCACCTTCACCGACCCTTTTGACGCGGTGAACGATGGCGGCGCAGTTGCAGGGTACTTGCTGGACGCCCTGAACAACATCTCCGGCAACGTCTACTACATCGCAGACATGAGCACCATCAAGATTGACTTCTCGGACCTCGTGATGGGCTTGGCCGCTGCCTACACCACCCCCGGCAGCCCCTACGCTAACCCACGCCTCAAGACCTACACCGTCGCCCACGACGACCTGATTGAGTTCGGCGCGAAGGCCGCCACCGAGCAGCAGCAGTACGGCAAGGTCGAGGTCAAGTTCTACCGCGATGTCACGGAAGCACTGGAGGCCATTAGAGCGGTGACAGCGGGCAGCAAGTAATCCATATCACCTATACATACAAAAAGCCCGGGCACTATAGCTGGGGCTTTTTTTGTTGCTTAACATCAGTGGGGGAGGTGTGTCCACTATAGGCGCGGGTCGATGGGCTCGCTGTCCAGCGCCAGCACGCCGAATACACACTCATGCACGCGGCGCAGCGGCTCGCGCTTGACGAAACGCTCCAGCGCCTCGACACCGAGCGAGAACTGTCGCAGCGCCATCGACCGTTTGTGGTTCAGGCCGCGCTTCCGCAGCACGTCGAGCTGGTCAGTGTAGGTCGGCCCGTAGATGATGCGAAGGTATTCGCGCCCGCGCACCTTGATGGCCGGTTGCAGCAGCCCGCGCCGCCCCTGCGCGAGGAATGACAGAGGCTTGACCACCATCCCTTCACCGCCGCGCCCGGTCAGGGCTTCCCACCACGCCACGGCCTCGGCTTGGCTATCTGCGTCGGTCAGGTCTACCACACGGTAATCGGTCGCCATGACCAGCCCATCGCTGTGGGGAACCAGCCCCGCCAGCGTGTCCATGTGCCAGCGGTGGTCTTTGTCGAGGTGAACGGCCTTCTCACTCGCCAACAGGTGGAACGGCGCAAACTTGAGGTCATCCAGCGATGTGACCGGCCAGCAGTAGCCCCGGTAAGCGGTAACGAACTGCTTAATTTGGGCGCGGTGGTTCTGGATGCGCCCCAACAGTCCCGTCACATCTAGGCCGCTGTCCGCCGCTGATTGGAGCGCGCTGACCGCCCTGTCCAGCGCAGCGCCTGCAGCAGAACCAACCGCCGCGTATTGGTCAACCAAGAGCTGTTGGGCTTTGGCCGACCACGGCATCAGCTCCGCATCGAGCAGCACCCAACCCGTGTTGAGCGACTCCCACAGCCCCGCACCGGTCACTGCGTCGCGCAGGCGGGCTAGGAAGGCGGCTTCTAGCGCCCCATCCTCAAAGAAGCGCCGCCCGGTGCGCGTGTAAATGACACCGAGACCGCCTTCTACTACACCAAACCGCGACCGAGTGACCGACTCATCGCGACAGACTACTGCCAGCGCCCGCGACCCCATGTGCTTCTGCTCACAGACCACGGTTGGCACACCCGCGCGCCGGTAGTAATCGAACGCCTCAGCGGGATGCTCCAAATACCCGTCCAGCGGGCTGGTCTCTGGCGGTGACATGGTGGGCGGCAAATAGACCAGCCATTTCGGGTTGACGGCAAACCGGCTCATGACTTCTAAGGCCGCCGCCGCGTTCTCCTCACGCACAGTGATGTTGGATTGCAGGCGCGTGCTGATGATGCGCTTGCCGGTCACGTCGCGGATGTCGAGCAGGTCATCTTCCCGGTGCTGGATGCTCAGTCCGTCCTCGGTTGGGGTGTCATCGTTGGGCAAGAAGGGGCGTGATGGCTCGGCGTAGGTCGCCAGCGCCGGAACCGAGATGATTTCGTCCTCTGGGTAGCGCAGCGCCGTGAGCGCCCCGCCGAACACGCACCCCGTATCGATGTTGATGGTTCGGTTGAGACGCAGCGGCTCCGGCACGGGCGTATGGCCGTAGATGACCAGCGCCCGGCCCCGGTAATCCGCCGCCCAATTCAAGCGCACGGGCAGGCCGAACTCGTCAATTTCGCCGGTGGTCTCGCCGTACAGCGCAAACTCACGTACTGCGCCGGACGCCCGCCCAGCCATGTCTTCCTTCATACCCGCGTGAGCGACCACCAGTCGTCCGTCATCCAAGACATAATGGCTGACCAATCCGTCGATGAATTCGGCTACTTGCTTACGGAACGGGGCGGTTTCGGCCTCCAACTGTTCCAAGGACAGCGCGAGTCCGTGCGTCGGGTTAACCTTACGCCCGTCCAGCGCCTTCTTGAGCTTCACATCATGGTTGCCGGGGACGCACAGCGCCGTCCCCGCTGCCACCATGCCCATCACTAAGCGCAGCACGTCCGGCGTTTTAGGACCACGGTCTACGAGGTCGCCCAAGAAGATGGCGCGGCGTCCCGGCGGTGGGATGACCGTCTCCCCGTCGATGTGGTAGCCTAACTCTCCCAACAGCAGCACCAGCTCATCATAGCAGCCGTGGACATCACCGATAATGTCGAATGGGCCGTGGTCGGTGCGCCGGTCGTTCCACAGCGGCTCACGGATGATGTGCGCCGCCGCGACCTCAGCCTCACCGCGCAAGTGGAACACTCGGCGGAAGCCCTCATACTGGAGGTTCTTCATCGACCGCTTGAGTTCGCCGTGCTGCCGCCGGATGACGTGCGGCCCGAATGTTCGGTCGGGGCGGCTTTGGTTGCGCTCATGCGCGACGCGCTCCGGCACATCCATCACAATGGCGACCGGGAAGGCGTGGTACTCCCGCGCCAGCGCAATCAGCTTTTTGCGACCTTCAGGTTGGACGTTGGTGGCATCGATAACCGTCAGGCGCATGTTCTTGAGCCGCTTACCGAGGATGTAGTGCAGCACGTCGAAAGCGTCGCTGGTCACGGTTTGGTCGTTCTCGTCGTCGCTGACGAACCCACGGCAGGCGTCGGATGACAGTATTTCCGATGGCTTGAAATGCTGGCGCGCAAAGGTCGATTTACCGCTGCCGGACGTGCCAACCAGCACGACCAGCGCAAAATCAGGGATGGTCAGGCGGATGGGGGGTTGGTCGCTCATGCTGCACCCCCTGCCGCTGCCCAAAGCTCCGCCACCGCGACCTCTTTGGTCGGGATTTCGGTCTCGCCGCGCTCAAAAATCGCCATCTGGCTGGGGCTGCCGACCAACGGGTCATCCGGGCCAATGGGCAAGAAACGCACCCGGTAGCTGTAGCGTCCCGCGATGCCCTGCGCCCACGCCGCGAACTCTGCCCGTGTCCACTCGAAACGGTGGTCTTTGTGGCGGAACTCGCCTGCTGGCAACGTCTCCCATTTGACGTTGTACTCACGGTTGGGCGTGGTGATGATGACCACGCCGGGCTGTGCAGCGCCAAACACAACTCGTTCAAAAGCGGCCAGCCGGGGCGGGTCGAGGTGTTCGATGACCTCGACCACCGCCGCCGCGTCATAGCCTTCCAAGCGCGGGTCACGGTACATCAGCGACCCGTGCAGCAGTTCAAGCCGGGCGCGCTGGTGCGCGGGCATCTGGTCAAGGCGCAGGCGCTCGGCGGCCATCTCTAAGCTGCGGTGAGCGACATCCATCCCCAAAATTTTGTTGAACTGGCGCTCGGCCAGCAGCAAGCGCAGCAAGCGCCCCTCCCCACAGCCGAGGTCTAATACCCGCTGTGCGCCGGTCTGTTTGAGGACGGCCAGCACCGCGCCCAAACGCTGGTCGTGCAAGCTGACTTTTTCGCTGATTTGGCGTTCGGCGGCCTCCTCCTCGTCGTCCTGCGCGAGGGGGTCGGGCGCGTCTTCGACCAAGCGCGAGAGCGCCGCCTGTTTCAGCCCGCGCTGGTGCTTCAGGTAGCGGGTGACAATGAGTTCCCGCGCAGGGTGCGCCGCCAGCCAGCCCTCGCCGCGCTTGAGCAGCTTCTCGACCTCATCCACACCGACATAATAATGTTTCTCATCGTCCAGCACTGGGATGAGGACGTACAGATGGGTCAGTAGGTCAGCCAGTCGGACGGTGTGGGTAAGCGTGACGGTGTAATAGCGGCTCATGCCCCACGCGGGGAACTGTTCATCCAGCGTGTGGCGCTCCGCCGTTACCTGATAGCCCAGCGGCTCGAACAGGCGGCGCAGTACATCCTCCCCGCCGCGTGACGGTACGACACTCAGCGTCGCTACCAGCGGGATGGGCGTGGCGGCCAGTTCTGGGCGGTCCTTGCACACCCCATTCAGTGCTGTCCCGTAGACCTGAGCAATCGCCACGCTCAAAAACGACGACGCCACATACGGGCGGTCGTTGACATACTGCGAGAGCGCAAAGTCGCTCCCGCCGCGCACCAAGCCCACCGGGTCGATGTCAAGCAGCAGGGCAGCTGTGCAGCGCGCTTCACTCACTTCTGGGTAAAAGACGTGAGCTTGGCCGAAGGCCAGCGAAAAGGTCTGCACCTTGGCCGGGTGTTTGTGCAGCAGGTATCCGAGGTCGCTGGCCGGGGGATGAGTGGTGGTTAGGGTGAGGAGCATGATTTTTCGCACTTTTGTAGGTGGTTTCGCCCACCCATGATATACCAGATGACGCCGACCGACACCCAGCTAAACCCAAACACCCCAAATTTTGGCGCGTCAGGCGTGTTCAGCCAACGCTCACCCACGCGACCTGACCAAACCCAGTGCTGCCGTAGTAGAATCGAGTCATAAGCTGAACCCACCTGTAAAGGCCGCGCCATGACCAACCGACTCGCCGATGAGACTTCGCCTTACCTACGCCAGCACGCCGAAAACCCTGTAGACTGGTTCCCTTGGGGGGATGAAGCCTTCGCCCGCGCCCGCGCCGAAGATAAACCCATCCTCCTCAGTGTCGGCTACAGCGCCTGCCACTGGTGCCACGTTATGGCGCACGAGAGCTTTGAGGACGCCGAAACCGCCGCACTGATGAACCACCTCTACGTCAACATCAAGGTTGACCGCGAGGAGCGCCCGGACGTAGACGACATCTATATGAACGCCGTCGTCGGCATGACCGGCCACGGCGGCTGGCCGATGACTGTCTTCATCACGCCGGAGGGCAAACCATTCTACGGCGGCACCTACTATCCGCCTCAACCGCGCTACGGGATGCCGTCATTCCGCCAAGTTTTAGAGGCAGTGGATGAGGCATGGCGCGTCCGCCGCCCACAGTTGCTAGAGAGCGCTGACGACCTGACCAAACAGCTCGACACTGGGCGAATGCTGCCCGCCGCTGACATCGAGACTCTGAACACTGACCTGCTCGCCCGCGCCCGCAGCAAATTGGCGACCATGTTCGACGCGACATACGGCGGATTCGGTAGCGCGCCCAAATTTCCTCAGCCGATGGCGCTGAGCTGGCTGCTGGCGCATCATCACCGCACCGGCGACCCCAAAGCGCTGGACATGGTCGCTTTCACGCTGACCAAAATGGCGCAGGGCGGCATGTATGACCAAATCGGCGGCGGGTTCGCCCGCTACAGCGTCGATGCCGTCTGGCTCGTCCCGCATTTCGAGAAGATGCTCTATGACAATGCCCAACTCAGCCGCACTTACACCCGCGCCCATCAGGTGACCGGCGACCCGTTTTTCAAGCGCGTGGCGCTAGAGACTTATGACTACATCCTGCGCGAGATGACCGCGCCAGAGGGTGGCTTTTATTCCGCCACCGATGCCGACAGTGAAGGCGAGGAGGGTAAGTTTTTCGTCTGGTCGGTCGTGGAGGTCAAGACGCTGCTGTCCGCTGAGGATGCTGCGCTGGCAATGGATTACTACGACATCAGTGAGGCAGGCAATTTTGAGGGGCATAATATCCTCAACACCCCTCATCCCGACGCAGTGGTCGCTCAGCGCCACGGTCTGACTGCCGAATCGCTGCACGAGCGTCTGGCGGTCATCAAAGATGCGATGTTCGCCGCCCGCGCCCAGCGCATCCCGCCCGGTCTCGACGACAAAATCCTGACCAGTTGGAACGGTCTGATGCTCGCCAGCCTCGCCGAAGGCGCGCGCGCCTTCAACCGCCGCGACTACGCCGAGGCTGCCCAGCGCGCTGGGGAATTTTTAATCAGTACAATGTTCACCCGTGATGCCGACGGAAAAGCCAAGCTGCTGCGAACCTACAATCACGGTCAAGCCAAGCTCAATGGGGTGTTGGAAGATTACGCCTGCCTCGCTGAAGGGTTCATTGAGCTGTACATGACGACCCTCGACCTCAAATATTACGAGGCCGCCCGTGACCTCGCCGACTCGGCGCTGGCACGTTTCCGTGCGCCCGATGGTGGCTTCTACGACACATCCGACGACCACGAGGCACTCATCATCCGTCCGCGCAGCCTGCAAGACAACGCCGTGCCGTCCGGCGGGTCGATGCTGGCGCGGGTGCTGCTGCGCCTATACGCTTATACCGGCGATGCGCGCTACGAAGAAGCGGCGGTTGGCGCGCTGCGCCTGATGTCCAACGCAATGGGGGAATATCCACAGGCGTTTGGGGAGATGTTGGGCGCGGTCGAGCTGTTGGTCGGCGGAGTCACCGAACTGGCCATCGTCGGCGACCGCGCTGTCGCCCGCGACCTGTTCCGCACGGCCTACGGCGTGTACCGCCCGAACCTGATCGTCGCGCACAGCCCAACCGATGTGGACGGTGAAAACCACCCCATCCCGCTGCTGCACAGCCGCCTCCAGCGCGGCGGCATACCAACGGCTTATGTCTGCCGCCATTTCACCTGCCAAATG
>JALONW010000457.1 GCA_025454725.1 Anaerolineae bacterium | reverse complement strand
ACCCGCGCATCCTGATTCTCGACGACTCAACCAGCGCCATCGACAGCGCGACCGAGGACGAGATTCAGAAGGCCATCCGCCGCGCCCAACAGGGTCGGACGACGCTGCTTATCACGCATCGCCTAAGCCAGATTCGCTGGGCCGACCACATCATCGTCCTTGACCGCGGTCAGGTTACGGCCAGCGGTAGCCACGATGACCTGCTGCGGACCTCGCAAGAATACCGCCGCATCTTCGCCCGCTACGATGCCGCCCTACCCCCACTGGAAGCCACCACCGAGCCGGTCGCGGCGGCAGACTAGCCCGCACCTACCGAAACAGCCAACCGCCCGCCCCTGCCCATGTGCGGGGGCGGTGACACCCACATACCGCACCGACCAAACACAAGGAGCATCCTCCCTATGGGTTTCATTATGGACGGCCTCGACGGCGAGGCTTATGACCGCAAGTACAAAGACAGTGACCTCGTAAAGCGCATCATGACCTACCTGCGGCCAGAGGGCGGGCGCATGGCGATTATCGTGCTGGTCATTGTCGCCAGCGCGCTGTTGGGGACGGTGCTACCGGTAGTCATCTCTAACGGCCTCGACCAACTGCAAGCCGACGCCAGCGCCGAGACGCTCCGCAACATCGTCCTGCTGGTCGTCGGGCTGGGCGTGACAGCATGGGCATTCAACGCCGTTCGCCGCTGGCTGGGCGCGGTCACGGTCGGCAACGTCACGCTCAAACTGCGCGAAGACGCCTTCGACGCAGTGATGAAGCGCGACCTGTCATTCTATGACCAGTTCCCCTCCGGCAAGATTGTCAGCCGCGTAACCAGTGACACCCAAGCGCTGAGTATGACCGTCCAGCTGGTGGTTGACCTCGTGAGCCAACTCCTCATCGTCGTCTTCCTCATCGGCTACCTGATGAGCGTCAACGTGCAGCTCGCGCTCATCACGTTGGGGATTGCGCCGTTCGTCGTTACCACTGCGCTCGGTTTCCGGCGTATCGCCCGCTGGACCGTCACCCAGTCGCGCCGCGTCAACGCGGAGGTCAACGCCCACATTCAAGAAACAGTTAGCGGTATCCGCATCGCCAAGACCTTCCGCCAAGAACAGGCCATCTATGACGAGTTCTTGGATGTGAACAAGCGCTCGTACAACATCAACCTGCGGACGGGTTACACCTTCAGCAGCATCTTCCCCATTCTGACCGGGATTGCCGGCCTCGGCACGACCGCGCTGGTCTACTTCGGCGCGCTCATCGCCCAAGCTGACCCGAATGTCCTCAGCGCGGGTGACTGGTATCTGTTCATCCAAGGCGTGTGGCTGTTCTGGTTCCCACTGACCAGCATCTCGTCGTTTTGGTCGCAGTTCCAGCTCGGCCTCGCCGCCTCAGAGCGCGTTTTCGCCTTGATGGACGCCGAACCGAAGGTTGTTCAGACCGACCAGCGCAATCCGGGTCGGATTCAGGGTGAGATTGCCTTCAAGGATATGAACTTCGCTTACAACGAGGGCGAGCCGGTGCTGACCGGATTCAACCTGACCATCGGCGTAGGCGAAACGGTCGCGCTGGTCGGTCACACCGGCAGTGGCAAATCTAGCATCGGTAAACTGGTGGCGCGCTTCTACGAGTATCAGGGTGGTTCGCTGGCTATCGACGGGCAGGACATCCGCACCCTCGACCTTGACGCCTATCACCACCAACTCGGTATCGTGACCCAAAGCCCATTCCTGTTCGACGGCACGGTGCGCGAGAACATCCGCTACGGCAAGGCCAACGCCACTGACGCCGAGGTCGAAGCGGCGGCGCGCAAGGTCGCCAACGGGGACTGGTTGGAAGTGCTGCCGATGGGCTTAGACACCGAGGTCGGTGAGCGCGGCTCGTCGCTTTCGATGGGTCAGCGCCAGCTCGTCTGTCTTGCCCGTGTCATGCTTCAAGACCCAGCTATTTTCATCCTCGACGAAGCGACCGCCAGCGTTGACCCAATGACCGAGGCACTTATCCAAGAAGGTTTGGATGAGGTCATGCGCGGGCGCACGAGCATCGTGATTGCTCACCGCCTCAGCACGGTCAAGAACGCCGACCGGATTATCGTCCTCCGCAAAGGCGAAATCATCGAGCAGGGCAACCACGACGCGCTGCTCTCGCAGGGCGGCTACTATGCCGAGCTGTACAACACTTACTTCCGCCACCAGAGCCTCGAATATATCGAGAAAGCCAAGGACTTGGTGGCCTAACTCCCACTCTATCACACCCAAACGGGCTGTCCGCACCATCGGACAGCCCGTTTGCTTTGCGGTATAATAACCACGCAATTACCCGACAGCCCCTACCCCACTGGAGCATCCCCCGACGTGACCGAGACCACCCGTATTGCCCTGATTCAAACCCGTTGGCTGGGCAGCCGCGCCGCCATGATTGACGAATATACCGACCTCATCGCGCAGGCAGCCGCCGGGCGCGCGCAGGTCGTGTGCTTACCCGAACTGACCCTCAGCCCGTATTTCCCCAGCGCCCCCGACCCCAGCGGTTTTGATTGGGCGGAACCGCTCGACGATGGCGACTCAGCGCGCTTTTTCAGCGCACAAGCCAAGCAGCACGGCATCACGCTGATCGGCAGCCTGTTCGAGAAAGCCGACGACGGCGCTTATCGCAACACGGCAGTTATCTACGGCGCGGACGGCGAGCGCATCGGCTACACGCGCAAAGTCCACATTCCCAGCGGCGAGGGCTACCACGAAACCGACTTCTTCGTCGGCGCGGCGGACTACCCCATCCATACCGTCGGAGGCTGGCCGACTGGCGTCCCGACTTGCTATGACCAGTGGTTCCCGGAACTGGCGCGCACCTATGCACTCAACGGCGCAGACTTCATCTTCTACCCGACCTGCATCGGCAGTGAGCCGACCGCGCCGGATTTCGACAGCCAAGAGGCGTGGCGAACTGTCATGCGCGGCCACGCCATCGCCAACGGCGTGTATGTCGCGGCGGCCAATCGCACAGGGACGGAAAATGGCATCACCATGTACGGCGGGAGCTTCGTCTGCGCCCCGACCGGTGAAATTATCGCGCAGGCCGGGCGCGACACTCGCGAGGTGATTTACGCCACCCTCGACCCGTCTGTCTTGGCGCACTGGCGAGGGCT
>JALONW010000091.1 GCA_025454725.1 Anaerolineae bacterium | reverse complement strand
CCAAAATCGGGTGGTTTACAGCGAGCGTCAGTTCGTTCTTTACCATGCAGAAGAATATATTGAGCGCGATTACGATTTAGAGGTCGCGGTCATTCTGCCGCAGTGCCCACCCGAAAGTTTGATGCCGCCCCATGCCGGGGTGCGCGTGTTTGAACTGCCCGCCGCGCCGCTGATGGCGACCACGCTCCATCAGGGGGTGCTGCGCGACTCGGCGGTGACGGCGTATCACCTTCTGCGCTGGTGTGAGCAGCACGGCTACAGCCTGCTGCCTGACGGGTTAGGGCTGCGCGAGTTCCACCTGTTCCCGCAAAGTGACAGCGCGCCCATCCCTGTCGAAGGGTTGATGGAGCTTCAACTCCCAATCAGACCATCACGCTCATGATTCATTCATTTTTGACTGGTTGACATTGACGCGGCGTCAAGCCTGAGACTGCGGGTATTAGACCTCAATCCGATACCCATCTAACAGGAGTGACCGCACCATGTTCAAGAATCGAATTTTCACCGGCATCACCGTCTTTTTTGCGCTGATTGGCGTGCTGTTCAGTGTTTGGTTCATCGCGGGTTTTGCACAGGGCTTGTCGCAGGCCGACTTGACCGAAGGCGGCTACGAGTATCCATATGCGGGTTGGACAGGGACGCCAACCGACTATGGTGCTTGGTATGTCACCGACAACGGCTTCTACCAGCCCGGATGGGTGGTAGACCAATCCTTGGAATGTGAGACTGGACAGCTCCGTTTTCATTTCTTGGGGATTATGACCTTCGACTTCCGCGCTTTTTCTGACCGCGCTAAGGTCGTCCATCAGCCTCAGGTGGCCTGCCGCGAGCTGGGCTACGACACCAGCACATGGGACTCGATTAATGATCCCGACGGCCTGTTCACCGATTTGGCGGGGTAGGGGTAAACGGAATTGCCGAAACAAAAAGGACGCAGATGCGTCCTTTTTTGTTTTTTTCCTAAGTCACGACCGGCTCGCCCGCTTTGGCTTCGTCTGCCAGCATCTGGGCATATTCGCGGATGCGCGCCTGCTGTGACGGCACAGGGCGCACGAACGGGCGCACCTTGCGGATGATTTGCCATGCTTCGTCGGGGGTATGGCCGAGACTGACGAGGTAAGCGGCCACCATCGTCGGGCCGCGCCCCAGCCCTTCCCAACAGTGGATGTATAGTTTGCCGCCCTGCCCAACGACATCACGCATGAACTGGACGCCCTGTTCAAGGTGTTCAAGGGTCGGGGCGGTGTTGTCGCGGGTGGGCAGGTAGAGGTATTTGAACGGCATGGTGGCCGCCACAATTTCCTCGGCGTAGTCGTATTCCTCGCGCAGGTTGACCACACCCATCACGCCAAAGCTGCTCAAGTCGGCGCGCAGGCGGCGGGCGGGCTGTCCGCCCAGCAAGATGTCAGGCGTAATCCAGCTAAAGCGCCAGATGGGACGGCCCAACAGTTTGCGCCCAAATTTATCGACGCCTGCCAGCAGTGTAAGGTAGATGCCGTGTGTGCGGAGCTGGTCAAACAGCCGTCGGATTTCAACCCATAAGCTCATTACGCGACCGCCGCTTTCCCCACCTCATCGGCCACGGCTGCTGCCTCTGCCGGCACGATGACGCCCAGCACGCCGGGCAGCACCGTGGCGGTAACGCGCTTGGCGTGTTTCAGTTTCTCACCGTCGAATGCCACCAACTGACCCGGCTTGATTTCAATCGTGATGTCGCGCCCCTGCCAGTGTTTCAGCGGCGGTGGGGCGGTGCGTCGTCCGGGGATGAGCTTTTGGAAGATGCTGGTAAACACGCGCAGCATCGACCCCATGCCCAAGCCGTCGATAATCACCACATCCAGCAGCCCATCACTGACGCTGGCGTTCTCGATGAGTTTCAGGTTCGGCAGCCCGACGTTGGTCGAGTTGCAAATCATGCAGGTAATCCCATGGGCGACGTATTTTTTGCCGTCCACGGTAATTTTATAGCGCGCCCGGCGGAGCTTTTTGACCAAACTGAGCGCGTGCTGGAAATAAGCCAGCCGTCCGCGCTCACGCTTGGCCTCACGCGGCGCAGTGGCCGAAAGCTGTGCTTCATAGCCAATCCCCGCCCGCAGCAGGAACATCTGTTGGTCGATGCGGCCCATATCGATGCGGCGGGTCTGGTTGGGGCGGGCAAAAATCAGGTCGAGTGCGGCCACGAGGTCGGTGGGGACGCCCAGCTCAACCGACATGACGTTGGCCGTCCCGCCCGGCAGGATGCCCAGCGGGATGTCCGTCCCACGCAGGCCGTCCGCCGCCTCGGTGATGGTCCCATCGCCACCGTAGGCCAGCACCATCTCTGCACCCTTTTCCGCGGCTTCTTTGGCGAAGCGGGCGGCGTCGCCGCTGCCTTTGGTCTCGTAATAAGTCACTTGGCAGTCGGGCAGGCGCGAAAGGTAGTCCTGAATCAAGGGCTTTGCCTCACCTTTGAGGCCAGCAACCGGGTTGAGGATGATGGCAACCTTGCGGGGATAATCGGTGGGGGTCATATCGGGGTCAAGCTCCTAGATAGGGGTTAAGCCGGGCGGCGGGGGTATCCCGCCGCATCCGGCTTTGGCACTACAGATGGGGTGGTGGTGCCGGTTCTAGCCGCCGAGGATGCGACGACCCAACAGCAGCGCTGCGACGAACAGGACCACGAACAGGAAGAACAGGAAGCGCGCAATGTCTGCCGCCGCACCTGCGATACCACCGAAACCGAACAGACCGGCGATGACGGCGATAATCAGGAAGATGAATGCCCAGCGTAACATGTTTTGACTCCTTTGTGCCATGATTGGCGTGCGGTTCACTTAACTTGTCCCTATCATACGACGGTGGGAGGCTTTCCCCATCCACCGGGTGAACTGATTCGGTCTAGGTCATGTGGGGGATATGGTTCCCGGTTGGATGGTAATCATGACGACCCCATGCCTCGCCCATGCGAATCGGTGGGTCAGCATCGGGTTCTGGCGCTCATCTATTGTTTGAAGTCCGTAGGGACACTTCGCGGCGCGCCGACCTCTCACCAGAATCGAACCGGGCGGTGGGATGTTGTCCCGACCGCCCGGTGCTTTGGGGGTGTTACAGATGGTGTGGGTTGTGTCCAGCTATCCGCTGATGACGCGCCGACCGAGCAGAAGCGCGGCCACGAACAGCACGACGAACACGAAGAACAGGAACTGCGCGATACCGGCGGCTGCGCCTGCGATACCACCAAAGCCCAAGAGGCCGGCGATTAGCGCGATAACGAGGAAGAAAAATGCCCAACTCAACATGACGGTTACTCCTTTGGGTTCGTTTGGTCGGTTGTTAACCTTACTACCCTCATCATACGTTGAGCGCGGCTTTTTCCTATCCGCCGGGTGAGCCGATTGTGTCTAGGTCAGGTGGGGGATATTCTTCCCCGTCGTTTGGGCGGTTTAAACCCATTTCTCCAGCGCGCTCACGTCAAAGCACAGGTACCAATCGCTCTCAACCCCAAGCGCACCTATCTCGCTGGCGGGAATGGCGACGATGAATTCGGTTCCGTAGAGGGACTCGCACATCCCAAAGGCCGTCATTTCATCTGGCGCGGCCAAAATGGTGAAGGTTAGGATGTCGAGAACGGTTTCTAATGCTTCAAGCTCCTCTGGCGTCAGCATCTCTGTGTCGAGGTTGTCCAGCACAAACTGGGTGAGTGAACCGACACAGGTCTGGTTGCTGGTCAAGAAGAACTCGGCGTTATCAGCGGTGTTCAGCGGGCCAATCAGCCGGAAATCGAGGCCACTAAACCCCGCAAATTCAATCTCATCCACCAATTCGTCTGGCACGCGGATAATCGCGCAGGCATACAGTTCGGCGAAGAAGCCGCAGTCTGCCGGGAATTGCTCAACCGTGCTGCGGCGGCTGAGAACACTGGCGAGGTGCCAGCCGCAATTCCACGCCCATTCGTCCTCGGCGTCGGTCGGCCAGTCACACTTGCCCTCCAACATTCCGCCTACATAACAGGCGTTTTCGGTCGGGTCTTCGGTGGTGATGGGTTCATCCTGCGCAGCGGTGATGACTGTCATCGCGAACAGGGCAATCAGCAGCGTGGCAAGGGGCATAAAACGTTTCATGGTGCTAAGAATCTCCGTGGATAAATGTAAGGTGAGAACATAGTACCACGGTTTTATCACCCCTATGCAAACCACTACACACAAAAAAGCCCCTCCTCAAAACCAGAGGAGGGGTTTACACACGGGGGTGAGGGGGGAACGCACCCGTGGGATTACCGGGGACGGCTGAAGATGAGCCAGAGGATTTGGCCGATGAACCAGCCCAAAAGACCCCATGCCACCATCGCGATGACGGTGGTCAGCTCGAACACGCCCGCACCTTCGATGACCGGATTCTGCACCAGCGTGGCGAACGGGGCGACGAACGGGTCTGACAGCGTGTCGATGATGCTGGCAAACACATTGGCGGGGTTGACGGCCAGCAGAGCCAGCACCAACCGGATGAACAGCACCAAGCCAATGGCGCTCGACAGGAAGTAGACGATGCGGACGATGCGCGAGACGGTGGCATTGTGGTTAGCGGCTTCGACGGCGCGCTTCTTCTCTTCCACAACAATCCGCTGGTTGACCTCACGGGTCGGGATTTGGCTGCTCATGATGTTGACCTCCTAAACGGCTATCACTGGTTGATAACTTACTTATAACCAGCAGTATAAGCCGCACCCATGCCGGGCAAATCCGACACCCGGTGGGTTGTCATACCACCCAGTTGGGGGATATAGGAGGCGGTGTCAGTTTCTTACACCTCGGTGTCGCGGTCGGGGTCGTCCGAGAACGGATGTGAGGAATCTTGGTAACGGTCGTCTAGTGCGTCTGGCTGTTCCCCCGCCGACCACGACTCATCATTGCGGGGGCGTTTGGGGGCGGGTGGGCGCGATGCGGCGGCCACCTCCAACGGCGCATAGCGTTCGACCGTCCGCAGTACCTGACCGATAGCCGTGACGGCCGCGCTCAGGTGACGGGCTTGGGCGTCGGTCAGCGAACCGGTGTTGGCCAGTGCGTTGATTTCGTCAAGCGCGGTTTGGGTTGGCGAACGCAGCGACGACAGGATTAGGGCAAGCGGGCCACGGGTTCGGTCGCGTTCCGGCAGGTCAGACGATTCGGGCGTGTCGGGCGGGTAATGGGGTGGGACGGTCACGGCTGTACCTCCAGAAGCGGCGGAATCTGCTGCAAGGCGAACCCGATGCGCGTGCCGTGCCACGTGAGCAGTGCGCCATCCACAAGGTGGATGCGACCGTGCTTGGCGGCAGGCACGTCCAGCTTCTGGAACAGCGGCAGGTGCTGTTCACCGAACGCGAAGGGTTCGCTGGGCAGCAGGATGACCTCTGGCTGCGCGGCCTCGACCTCTGCCCATTCGATGCGAGGATACCGCCCATCGGCGCGCTGTGCAAACACATTTTCGCCGCCGCATACCGCCAGCAGGTCGCTCATGTAGGTGTCCGCCGTGGGCGTCATCAGCGGGTTAAGCCAGATGGGGGCAAAAACCCGTGTCAAACGCCCGTCGCGGTCTTCCCGCGCCTTGGTTGCCCCTAGCACCCAGTCATAGCTGCGCTCAATCCAGCGCACGCGCTCAACCATCGCGGTATGGTCGAACAAGTACATGATGTTCCACAGCAGATTAAAACAGTCCGGCACGGTCTGGGGGTACGTCACCCATACCTTGACGCCTGCCGCTTCCAGCGCCTCCACGTCTTCTTTCCGATTCTCCTCGTGGTTAGCAATCACGAGGTCGGGGCGCAGGTCGATAATCTTCTGCACGTCGGGCGTTTTCGTCCCGCCGATTTTGGGCAGCGCGGCCACGCCGTCCGTTGGGCGGGTGCAGAACGAGGTGACACCGACCAAGCGCCCGCCGAGGCCAAGGTCGAACAGCGATTCGGTGACGCTGGGGACGAGCGAGACCACGCGCTCCGGCGGTGTATCGACCGGCGCGTCCATGTCATAGCGATATTGTGGGTCGGTCATCGGTCATCCCCTATTGCGTTTAGGTTAGGCAAAGACCAGTTGGTCGCGCTCTGGGCCAACGCTCACCACGTTAACCGGGGTGTCGGCCAACTGTGCGATGCGCTCGATGTAGCGGCGGGCGTTGGTGGGTAGGTCAGCCATGCGACGCACGCCAGTGATGTCTTCGCTCCAGCCGGGGAGAGTCTCGTAGACCGGGGTAGCGCGGGCCACATCCTCGATGCGAGCGGGCAGGTATTCGTAGCGCTGGCCATCGATGTCATAGGCGACGCAGATGCGTACCTCCTCGAAACCGCTGAGGATGTCGAGCTTGGTCATCACCAATTCGGTGAAACCGTTCACCGCGCAAGAATAACGCAGAACAACCATGTCCAGCCAACCGCAGCGACGCGGGCGTCCGGTGGTCGTGCCGTATTCGTCCCAGAAATTCGCGCCCGTCCCGCGCAGACGGTCACCCAGCTCGTCCAGCAGTTCCGACGGCATTGGGCCGCCGCCGACGCGGGTCGAGTAGGTCTTGGCGACGCCGACCACCCGGTCTACATACTTGGGGCCGAAGCCGAGGCCGGTCAGCGTGCCACCGACGGTCGGTGATGAGCTGGTGACGAACGGGTATGAGCCGAAGTCGATGTCGAGCATCGCGCCCTGAGCGCCCTCGCATACCACCCGCGCCCCAGCCTTCAGGCGCTCATTGAGATAAGCGGTCGTATCGGTCAGGTATGGGCGGAGCTTGGCCGCCGCTTCGACATAGGCGGCCACGCTGCCCTTGATGTCCAATGCCGGGTAGCCGTCGCGGACGAGGCTGGCATCAGCGCGGATGAGGCTGGCTTCCAGTTTCTCGGCGAAGGTCTCTAGGTCGGCCATTTCAGCCGCACGCAGGCCGCGCCGTCCAATCTTGTCGAGGTAAGTCGGGCCGATGCCGCGCAGGGTCGTCCCGATTTTCTCACTGCCCAGCGCCTGCTCCTGCGCCGCATCCTGCGCGATGTGCGCGGGGGTGGTGATGTGGGCGCGGGTACTGAGCAGGATACGCCCCGGCGTGATGTCTAGGCCGCTGGCGGCCAGCTTGTCGAGTTCTTTGACGAGGTTGACCGGGTTAATCACCATGCCGTTGCCCATCACACAGGTGACGTTGGGGTGCAGGACGCCGGACGGGACGAGGTGGAGCTTGAGCAGGTTGTCGCCGACGTTGAGCGTGTGGCCGGCGTTGTCGCCGCCGGTGGCACGGGCGGCGATGTCGGCTTGGCCCGACAGCCAATCGACGGCGCGCCCCTTGCCCTCATCGCCCCACTGTGCGCCCAAGATGATGGTTACTGGCATGACTTTCCCCCTAATAGGTCAGCCGCGCTGGGTTGACCAGCAGCGGCATAGGATACCTGTCGATTTTAGACGATGTGCGGGCATACCAACAGGCACGGGTGGCACGATTCCTGCGGGGTAGGGATGTTAGGTATAAAACAACCATCAAGTGGGCTGCGCTGCTGGTTGCACGTCCCCCCGGTGGCAGGGTATAGTCCCCGGTTGTGACGACAAACACAATGTAGGCAGCACAGAAGGGATACCCGGACACCATGATTGACGGGAAACTGCTGGACTCGATTGGCACACTCAGCGGCGACATCCGCTTCTTAGGGACATTACTGGGCGTCATCATCCGTGAGCAGCACGGCGAGGACGCCTTCCACCTCGTGGAGGAGGTGCGCGCCAGCGCCAAAGCGCGCCGCGCCGGGGACGCCGCCGAGACCGAGCGTCTCATGGCACAGGTGCGCGGCTTGTCGCTGGAACAGAAGCGCATCCTGATTAAGGCCTTCGCCAACTACTTCCAGCTCATCAACATCGCCGAAGACCACCAGCGCGTGCGCGTGCTGCGCGAGCGCGAGGCCAAAGGCACGCTCAGTGAGACGGTCGAGCGCGCCGTGGCCGACCTGCACGCGGCGGGCATCACCGCCGACCAGATGCGCGGCATCCTCGATGTGGTGCGGGTGCGCTTGGTGTTCACCGCCCACCCGTCCGAGGCCAAGCGCCAAGAAGTCCTGCTCAAGATGAACGACATCAGCGAAATGCTGTCGGATTTAGAGCGCCAGCACCTACTCCCGCGTGAGAAGAAGCGCGTGGTCGGCGATATTCTGCGCCGCATCGAACTGCTGTGGCAGACCCGCCCCAACCGCGCCCAGCGCGCCACCGTCATGGATGAGGTCGAGTTTGGGTCGTATTTCCTCGTCCGCTTTGTGATGGACGTGGTGGTAGACCTTTACCTGAGTGTCCAAGCGTCGCTGGAACAGCATTACCCCGACGCCAATTGGTCGGAACTGCCGCCGGTGCTGTCATTCGCCTCTTGGATTGGCGGCGACCGCGACGGCAATCCCAACGTCACGCCGGACATCACCCGCGAGGCGCTGGACTATATGCGAAACCAAGCCCGCGACGCCTACCGTGAGGAGGTCGATTACATCCGCGACCGGCTCACCCAGTCGTTGGGCGAAATCTCGGCCAGCCCCGACCTGATGGCCGCGCTTGACCGCCAGAACGTCTTCACCGGGCGCTACCCCGGCGAGGTCTACCGCTATTTCCTGTCCGATGTCAGCCAGCGGCTGGCCGACGACGGCTACAAGCACGGCGGCGACCTGCTGGCCGACCTCCAAATGATTGTGGACAGCCTGCGCGCCAACCGCGCCGTCTACGCCGCCGAAGGCACGCTCAAGCGCCTGATGCTCAAGGTGCGGCTGTTCGGAATGCACCTCGCGCCGCTCGAAATCCGCGAGGATGCCCGCCTGCATCGCAGCGCGCTGGCCGAACTGTTCAAACATTACGGCATGGCCGATGATTACGAGGCGCTGCCAGAGGAGAAGAAACAGGAACTCCTCACTGCCGAAATCGACAACCGCCGCCCGCTGTTCCCGGTCAACCCCGGCTTCAGCGAGACGACCACGCGCATTATCGGCACATGGCGGATGGTGGCCGACATCCACCGCCAACACAGCCCCCGCGCCATTGATACCTTCATCGCCAGCATGAGCCAGAACGCCAGCGACGTACTCGCCATGCTAATGCTGGCGACCGAGGTCGGCGTCGAGCGCGACATTGCCATTGTCCCGCTGTTCGAGACGGTTGAAGACCTTCAGCACGCCCCGGCGGTGATGACCACGCTGTTCGAGAACCCGGCCTACGCCGCTTACCTCAAGGCACGGGGCAACGTCCAGCAAATCATGATTGGCTATTCGGACAGCAACAAAGACGGCGGCTATATCGCCTCAAACTGGAACCTATATCAAGCCCAACACGCGCTGGCGGTGCTGTGCGGCCAACACAACGTCCGGCTGGAACTGTTCCACGGGCGCGGCGGCAGCATTGGGCGCGGCGGCGGTCCGACCAACCGCGCCATCCTCGCCCAGCCGCCGGGGTCAATGCAGGGGCCGATTAAAATCACCGAGCAGGGCGAGGTTATCGCTTACCGCTACGGCAACCCGGACATCGCCTACCGCCACTTGCAGCAGGTGTTGAGCGCGGCGCTGCTGGCGATGGGCAAGCCCGGCCAAGAAGCTAAATCCGGCTGGCTGTCGGTGATGGATACGCTGTCCGAATCCAGCCGCGTGTACTATCGCAACTTCGTCTATGAGACGCCGGGTTTCCTGAGCTACTGGCAGGAAGGCACACCGATTAACGAACTGGCACAGCTCCCCATCGGGTCGCGCCCGGCCAAGCGCAGCAAGGGCGGCTTCGAGTCGATTCGCGCCATCCCGTGGGTGTTCAGTTGGATGCAGAGCCGGGCGATTATCCCGTCGTGGTATGGGGTCGGCCACGCCTTCGAGGAGTTCTGCCTCGCCGACAGCGGCGGCCTAGAGATGCTGCGGACGATGTACGCCGAATGGCCGTTCTTCACTGCGCTTATCGACAATGTGCAGTTGGACGTAGCCAAGGCTGATATGGGCATCGCCCGGTTGTACAGCGGCCTCGTCAGCGACCTCGAACTGCGCGCCACCATCTTCGCCCAAATTGAGGAAGAACACGCCCGCGCTTACCGCTGGATTTGCGAGATTACCGGACAGGCCGCGCTGCTTGAAAAGTCGCCGCTGATGCAGCGCTCCATCGAAAGCCGCAACCCGTATGTTGACCCGCTGAACTTCATCCAAGTGGCTTTGCTGGACGAGTTAAGACGTTCAAACCCAGAACTCCCGGCCAGCGCTGAGGTGCTTCAGGCGGTCTTGGCGACCGTCAACGGCATCGCTGCTGGCATGAAGACCACCGGCTGATATGGCTGGCCTCCGCACCGCGCTGCAACGCATCGTCCCGCGCCTGCTGCTGGCCGCCCTGTTGGGATTCGCCACCGAAGGGTTGATGTGGGCATGGCCGACCGACCGGGGCGCGGTCGATTGGGCGTTGATAGTCGCTGGACTCATCGCGTCGGCGCTGGTTATCCTCGACATCTTCGCCCGCTGGCGTGTCCGTGACCTGTACGGCGTCGCGGCGGCGGGCGGGCTGTTCGCGCTGACCTACAGCGTCCTGTTCAACCCGTCGGTGACGCTGCGCGAGCTTCCGCTGTCCCTGCTCACCGACGTGATGGGCGGCCATTCGCTCATCAGCATGGGCGTGCTGCTGTTATTCTTCGTCATCGTGGGAACGGTGCGGCTCTGGGCGTGGCTGGGTGTGCCGCTGGGCGCGCTGATAGGGCTGTGCTGGGGAATCTGGCTGCGCGGCGCGCCGACCCTCGGCGGCTGGGACGCTTACCCTCTACCCGCCGACGGAATACTCATACTTGGCGGCGCGGCGCTGGTCGTCATCCTCATATTGTCATGGCTGACGGCGCGCCTTGCGCCCATCCCCCTTGGCGCGCTGACCATGAACGCCTATGAGATGCTTATCGCGGGTGGGGTGGTCATCGCCGCGCTCTACCGCCAGTTTGACGGCGGGGCCATTGACGTGCCGACCTATGCCACCCTCAGCGGGCTGGCGACCATCTGCGCGGCCATGCTGTGGTATCGCAAAGAGTCCTATTTTACATGGCTTCCCACCCCGTGGACGCCCCGCCCCGCATGGCTGGCGCTCTTGGCGACCGGTGCGGCTTTCCTCAGCGCAGCGACAGTAGGTTATGGCCTGCCGCCCACCCCAGACGGCACGCTCGCCCCATTTGACATCATCCGCCTATCGTTCGCGCTGTTCGGCCTGATTTGGCTGCCCGGTGTCGTTCTGCTGATTGGAGTCAAAGCCATCGTGCGGGACATCCAGTCCAAACCGCTGTAGGCCATAGTGATGAGGTTAGAGCAGGCAGGGTGATGCGGTTTGAAAACAGATACGGAGATTAGCGACTATCCATCAGCGGACGCCCCGTTGGGCGTCCCTACAAATTGGGTCAGGCTGTAGGGACGCGCAACGGCGCGTCCGTTATCCTGATTTTCGTACCCGTCTGTAAAACTGCATATCTGCTGTCTGCTGATGGGCGTATCGTTGCGACGCCCATCCTCTCATCCCTCAAAACCCATCACTTACTCATACCGCAGGGTCGTTGTAATCCGTTCGCGGACGGCCACCACACCGCTGGCGAGCGCCGCCAGCGTGCCAATCGCCACCGAGACGGCCACCAGC
>JALONW010000090.1 GCA_025454725.1 Anaerolineae bacterium | reverse complement strand
CCGACGATGTGCATCCCCTGTGGGTTGACGCCCCGGAAGACGTTTTTGGTCGTGCCGTCTTTGCCGCTGGCGTCCATGCCCTGTAGGACGACCAACAGCGCCTGTTTGCCTTCCGCGTAGAGGCGCGCCTGAAGGTCGGACAGCTCGCTTTGGATGGTCGCCAGCTCGGCGGCAGCATCGTCTTTCTTCCAGCCGAAGTCATGGCGCGGGTCATAGTCCTTGAGCCGGATGGTTTTGCCCGGCTTAACGCGCAGCGTATAGTCGTCGGCCACGGTAAAACTCCTTATGATGAAATGTCGATACAGGATGGGCGAGTATAGCGCGCCATCCCGCACTCTACATCAATCGAAGTAGATGGTGCCGCGTATTTCCTAGACGTGTGAAGATATTCCGTATGACCCAAAACAGCAGGACAATCGGCGGAATAAAAAACAGGATTTGTGAAAAACGGTCAGTAAACCCTTGCATGAGACCAATGGGCAGCGAGAAAAATTCTTGATATACACGGGGGGCTCGCTGACTTAACAAAAAGCCATCGTCATGGCATATCATAAAAATAAAATGACCGTTTACGATATGCTCTACACCACAATAATGGACTTCATAGATGCTGTCCAAATTCTGCCAAATCAGCAGGCCAAGACAGAACACCAAAAGCAAAATGGGTATTGGCTTTCTGCGTGGTTGATAAATCATCACCAGCAAAAAGACCGCAAAAGCCAGTGTGACAGCACCATACACCCACGGATTAAGGTCGCCCCACTGACTAAGATGGACAAACCTGACGGGATGAACTGCAAAGTGTATCACCAACGCCGGGACGACATGAACCCAGTGATAGCGCCGTCTCCAGATATTGTAGATGATTAAACCACTCAGAATAACGATAAGTGCACTAGAGAATATAAATACTGAATTGTCGCTAATATACGATCTGTTATCTGGGGGTACAGGTAAGTTTCCGCCCGCATTTAAATTTAAAAAAGCCAATAACCAGCCAAGAGATAAATCGAGTAAGCTCAAGACAAAAATGAGCGAGGTTAGGGTAATCCAATCATAGGGTTTGTGGGATTGGACAGTATTGTTTGCAGCGGGCATAAGGCTTTTATTCCCCATGTGGGTTGCTCGATTTTCAGCTTAACACACTTTGTACTCACCCTTCTGGCAACACAAAAAAGCGCCTACCTCGCGTAGGGGTAGGCGCTTTTTCCGGCGGAACGAAAACCGTTATCAATCGAAGTAGACTGTGCCGCGCATTTCCATCGGCTGACTGAACACCGCGAACGCCAAAACCGTTGTGATGAGCAGCAGCAGCGCCCACGGCATCAACCCGACGAACGAGTCGCGGCGGTAGAGGCGCACCGATGCGCGTTCGGCCACCAGCAGGCCGACCCCCAGCCCACCGACCATCATGGCAATCTGGATGAGCGCGATGAGGTTCAAATCTTGGATTCCGCCCAGCGTCCAGTCTGGCGACCCCAAAATGGTGATGCCGTGGTCGAGCAGGAAGGTCTGGAACACAGGGATGATGGTCAGCGCGCCGGTGAGGAAGTGGAAGCCGTAGTGCGCGCCCCAGATGCCCAAGCCAACCGGGATGAGCGCAGGACTGAACGCGGCGGCAGTGTCGCGCAGGGTGATTTTGCTGGCAGTGCGCGTCAGGGTGCGACTGATGGCCGCTGCGCCTGCTACCACGCCCATCGGGATGACGATTCCGCCGAGGATGAACAGAATCAGCAGCGCCACGCCTTCCGCCCACAGCGGGACGGTATCACCGACCGCACCCAGCGCGCTCGCCACGCCTCGGATGAACTCGTACACGGGCGGGACCATCCCAAAGGCGTTGACGACCGCAAAGCCGGTGATGCTGGCAATCAGCGCAATGACGTCCCAGCGCTTGGGCCATGCCTCTGGCGTGAACAGCACGCGCCCGGGACGCCGCACCACCAGCGCGACGTTATCATGTGGGCAGGCGCGGGCGCAGTCGAGGCAGTGTGTACAGTCGAGGTTGGACTTCATCTGCGGGACGAACAGCTCGGTCGGGCAGCCTAGAACCTTTGGGAGTGATGAGTGATGAGGGGTGAGTGATGAGGGGGACGCCGGAATTTTGTCTATCGCCTCTACGACGGTAGTGGATGTAGACACCGACGGCATAGCCGAAGCAGACTCCCCTCTGCCTGAGGGAGAGGGGTTGGGGGTGAGGGCTGCGGAGGGCGCAGCACGCTGCGCCCCTACCGATGCCGACATCGACACCGGGGCCATAATCCCTGACAGCGGGACAAACGACCCGTTGACACATTCCTTCCCGACGCAGGTCTTGCACACCTCTGGGTTGCGCGCCTCGATTTTGGCGGGCGAGACAGTCGCATAGACGAAGTTGAACGACCCCAGCGGGCACACATACTTACAGAACGGCGACTCGTCGAACAGGAATTCCAGCGCGAACGAGAGCGCGAAATAGGCCACCACCAGCCACGCCGTCAGCAGCGGGCTGGCCCAGAAGTTGAGCCATTCATAGCTGAAGAACAGCAGCAGTAAACCGGCCACTGCCAGCCACTTGTTCCGCAGGATGCGCGGGAACCGCCGCCCCGGCCTGACGAATCGGCGCGCCAGTGTGCGCGGCAGGGTGAACGGGCAGCCCATACAGAATAGGTTGCCGATGAGCAGCAGCACAATCACCGCGAAGCCTCGGAAATGCACCCACGGGACGACCGTGGCGAGGTTCTGTGACGCCAGCGCCGAGCCGGTAAACCCGTCGTAGACGATGAGGGCAGCGGCCAGCAAAAACGGAATCTGCAAAATGAGCCGCCCGTTGCGCGACTTCATCAGCCGCCCGATGACAGGGACGCGCAGCAGGTCGAGCGCGCCGGGCGGGGTGGGCAGAGGCTTGGGTGCGGCGGCCATCAGCGCACGCTCAGGTTTAATGTGCCGTTGACGGTGGTTCCATCGGTCATCTGCACGGCCACCGACAGAATCCAGTCGCCGCCCATGTTGAAGTTGAACGGGACGCTAAACGTCCCCGCTTGACGGGTAGTAGCGCGGTCGGCGCGGCGGGTGGCCTCGACCGGGACCATCCCGGCGTGGTTCATATTGCCGACGATGGTGATGCGCTGGACGGCGGTATTGGCGACTGCCCGCCCGCCGGAATCGCGCACGGCGACAATGACCGCACCCTCTCCCGCGACGGCAGGGCTGGGGCTGGTGCCGATGGTCAAGCTGTAGGTGGCGGCAGGCGGCGCGTCGGTGGCCGGGGAACTGGTCGAAGCGGAGGGGACTTGGGGCGTGGGCGTGGGCGTGGGGGTTGTCGGGTTAATCGGTGTGCCGCCTGCGCTCTCGCGGCAGCCCGCCAGCGCCAGCATCAATACCAAAAAGAAGGAGGTTTTCGTCAACAAAGCGCGCATGGGTAAGCCTAGTCCTTTCCTATAAATGGAAAACGATTTAGCCTCACCCCGCGCAGCGGGTATACAGCGTATAGATAGATGATGTCCCCCTCCTTTGACGGGAGGGGGATGGGTGTTGTGGGGTGAGGGGGTGGGTGGTGCGGGCGATTACGCCTCGACCATCTTCTTCTTGGCCTTGTCGCTCTTCTGGCGCATGTCGTTGTCGAGGATGCGCTTACGCAGGCGCAGCGCCTTGGGGGTCACTTCCAGCAGTTCGTCCTCGGCCATGAATTCGATGAAGTCATCGAGGCTCATGTCACGCGGGGGGACGAGTCCGTCAGTGGTCTCGCTGGGCTTGGCGCGGAAGTTGTTCAACTGCTTGGCGCGGGCGACATTGATGGTCAGGTCTTCGTTGCGGATATGTTCGCCGATGACCATGCCTTCGTAGATTTCCGTACCGGCGGCGATGAAGAACGTCCCACGCTGCTGCAAGCCGACGATGGAGTAGGCGGTGGCGGTACCGGCTTGGTCGGCGACCAGCGACCCGAACTGGCGGCGCGGGGTTTCGATTTGCAGCACCGGCTCATAACCAGAGAATACGGTATGCACCTGACCCATGCCGCTGGTGGCGCGCATGAACTGGCTCTGGAAACCGATGAGGAAACGGGTCGGGACGCGGTACTCCATGAAGGTCGTGCCGTTTTCGCTGCTCATGTTCGACAGCTCACCACGGCGCGAACCCATCAGCTCGAACACGATACCGGCGGCCACGTCGGCCACTTCGATGTGGACATCCTCGACCGGCTCCAACATTTCGCCGGTTTCGGGGTCTTCGTGCATGATGACTTCGGGCTTGCTGACCTCGAACTCATAGCCTTCGCGGCGCATGGTCTCAATCAAGATGCCGAGGTGAAGCTCACCACGCCCGCTGACCACGAACTTCTCCGAGCTTTCGCCGTCGGCCACGCGCAGCGCGACGTTGGAGCGCTTCTCGGTGTCGAGTCGCTCACGCAGTTTGCGCGAGGTGCTGAGGCCGGTCTTGCCCTCTTTGCCGGTGAACGGCGAGGTGTTGACGCCGAAGGTCATGCGGACAGTCGGCTCCTCAACCAAGATGGCCGGGAGCGCCTCGGTGATGCTGGGGTCGCCCAGCGTATCGCTGATGCCGATGACCGGCAGGCCAGCCACCGCCACGATGTCACCCGCCGACACTTCATCGACCTCAACCTTGGTCAGGTTGTGGAAGGTGAACAGGAACTCGGCCTTGCCGAGGGTCTTCTTGCCGTCCGGCGTGATGCGGGCGATGCTCTGCCCCTTGACCAGCTTACCGGAGCGCAGGCGACCGATGGCAATCTGTCCCTTGTAGTTGTCGTAGTCGAGGGTCGTCACCAGCAGGCGGCTCGGCTCGTTTTCTTCAATCAACGGCGGGGCGATGTACTTGATGATGGTCTCGAACAGCGGGGTGAGGTCGTCGTGCAGCTCGGTGGCGCTGTAACCGGCGCGCCCCTCAAGGCCGATGGCATAGACCACCGGGAACTCGGCCTGCTCGTCGGTCGCGCCCAGCTCGATGAACAGGTCGAAGGTCTCGTTGAGCGCTTCTTCCAGCCGAGAGTGGGGGCGGTCTACCTTGTTGATGACCACAACCACGCGCAGGCCGAGGCCCAGCGCCTTGCGAAGGACAAAGCGGGTCTGGGGCATCGGCCCCTCCACCGCGTCGATGAGCAGGAGTGCGCCGTCCACCATGTTCAGCACGCGCTCGACCTCGCCGCCGAAGTCGGCGTGTCCCGGCGTGTCTACGATGTTGATTTTGGTGTCGTTCCACGTCACTGCTGTGTTCTTGGAGAGAATGGTGATACCGCGTTCGCGCTCGAGCGCGTTACTGTCCAAGATGCGTTCACCAGCCGAGGAGGCGTCGCGGAACACCTTTGACTGCTTCAACATGCCGTCAACCAATGTGGTTTTGCCGTGGTCAACGTGTGCGATAATGGCGATATTGCGGATGTCGTTTCGAACTTGCGTCACCGGGTATATACCTCTTGTCACTTTCCGGCGTCAGATTCTAACCATCTTATCAGACATACGCGATAGTGCGGTAGGGCTGTGCTGTTATGGTGGCGTTAAGGGGAGAAAATCTATGCCTCTATTCAATCGACTTGAACTGCACCACAAGACCCGTCCGAGTGAGACACTTCCCAGCGGCGCACGCAAGACCGAGCGCCACTTTCTCGACTTTGTGGTCGATGGGGTCTCGCTGTGGGAGCCAGCGCTAGCCGAAATGAACGATTGTATCTCGTCCCTGTGGTTGCCCATGCCCGACCCAACCGCCGTCAGCCGCCTGTTGGGTGAAACCCCGCCCGACCTGCCGCAGGGACGGTGTGCAGTCTACGGCTGTTCAGAATGTAACGACCCCGGCTGCGGGGTTATCTCCGTGCGGCTGGAGGTGCAAAGCGACCGGATGATTTGGCACGATTTTTGCCATCAATACAGCTATCTACCCAACGAGGTCTGGCCGCTGGATGCCTTTGCCCACCTTCAGCCGCTGGTGTTTGACCTAAGCGAGTATCGGGCGCTGTTAACGTCTGTCCTAGAATCCCAATAGATGTTTGCTTCCCTTTCCCACCCATCGCACAAGAAGAAACGCCCATGACACTACGCCCCGATTCGCCCATCGACCTACAGCTCCACACTATCAACAGTGACGGCACATGGACGCCCGAACAGCTTATCGACCACCTTATAAACGAAGGGTTCGGGGCAGCGGCCATTACCGACCACGACCGCCCGGATGCGGTGGCGTCATTGCAAGCGCTGGCACGGGAAAAGGACTTTTTGCTGCTGCCCGCTGTCGAGATGAGCGCGGATTGGCGCGGCGAGCCGGTCGATGTGCTGTGTTATGGGTTTGAGGTGGGCGGCGGTGCGCTGCAAGGGGTGGCCGCGACCCTGCTTGAGCGCCAGCGCGACAACCTGCGCCGGGTGGTCGCGGCCATCGCCGAAAAGGGGTATCCGCTGCCCGATGAAGCCGTGCGTGCCATCCTCGACCAGCCGTGTGTCCAGCAGCCGCACAGCCTCGTAACATTGGTGAAGCAGCATGGCTACCAGACGCCTGACCTATCGGCGGGGAAGCTGTTGGTCGGCGCGGGGTTGGAAATCATCACGACGGCGCTGGCGGATGTGGTCGAGGCCGTCCACCGGGACGGCGGCGTCGCGCTGATTGCGCATCCGGGGCGGGGGGACGGTTACGCGCTGTTCGACGAGGCGCTTCTCGACCAGCTCCGCGCCGAAATCCCCATCGACGGGTTCGAGGCGTATTACCCCTTACACTCGGACGCACAAACTGAGATGTACAAGGCTTATGCCGCCAAACACGGCCTGCTGACCAGTTCCGGCTCGGATTCCCATGTGCCAGAGAGGCCGCCCATCCCTTACCGTGCCGAGTGGAGCCGCCCACTGCTCGAACGGCTGGGCGTGGTGGTTGGGTAAATCTGCCGCGTAGCGGTGAGTTGCTTCGCCCAGCGCTTGGGCAACCTATCTAAATGCTGCCTTAACCCTGTACAACCTGCATAATCTTCCGCGTGAGCCGCGAGGACAGTTAACCACGACTTAACCTATTTTAGGACGAATGTAATGGTTTTCGTATGGTTTGTATGTCTAAGCCCCTAACCACGTTAGGCGTGAAGGCTGCATGGCACAAGTTGTTGAATTATCGATAATGCGATTTTTCACAGCTCTGACAGAAAAAAGCTTCCCTTGCAGCCCCCCATCTACGGCGTTATCCTATGCCTCATTAGACGGCTGAGGTAAAAAATACAACCTCTTACAAGAGATTTTTTTCCTCACCCTCAGCCTGACACACAACAACGCCCCAGCCATCGGTTGGGGCGTTCGTGTTTTAGGAGTGTTTAGTGATGAGTTACAAGTGATGAGTTAAACTTAAAAATAGATGCTTTGCCTCGTTTCAGGCTAAAAGTGACGGTGTAAGCCTCAATCTGTCAGGCTTATCCATTGTGCTATAATACCGGTGAGCTAGGAGCCTTTGGGTGTTAAATTTCATCACTCATCACTCAGTACTGGCAACCCCGAATCAAGGTCGTTTTGTGATTCACTAAGTTTGCGTGTCCCTACCCGCATGGGGTGGCCTGTCTGCCGCAACCCAGCCGGGGGATGCCCCTTCCACCCGTCTGCGGCCTGTGCTGCCGCGTAGGACAACCCACGGAGTCCCCGCATGAAATCCTATAAGTTCTACGATATCGTGATGGCGGTGTTCGTCACGGTACTGCTGCTATCAAACCTGTTGAGCAGCGCCAAGATTATCGACCTGAACGCCTCGCTGTTCGGCCTCCCGCTGATTTTCGACGCGGGGACGCTGGTCTTCCCCATCGCTTACATCTTCGGTGACATCCTGACCGAAGTCTACGGGTATCGCCGCGCCCGTCGCGTGATTTGGACGGGCTTTGTCGCCACCGCGCTGATGGGCTCGTTCGTCTGGCTGGCGGGCGTGCTGCCCGGCGAATCCTCTTGGGAGGCGGGCGTTGGGCAGGGGGCGTACAGCGCCGTGCTGGGCGGCATCAGCGGGCTGGTGGTCGCCAGCCTCGCGGCCTACTGGCTGGGCGGGTTCTCCAACAGCTATGTGCTGGCGCGCCTGAAGGTCGCCACACAAGGGCGCTACCTGCCGCTGCGGACGATTGCCAGCACGCTGGTCGGGCAGGCGCTCGACACGCTGGCCTTCTTCATCATTGCGGCGGCGCTGGGCGTGTTCCCGTGGGAAATCCTCGCCGCGCTGATGCTGACCAATTACCTGCTCAAGGTCGGGATTGAGGTCGTCTTTACCCCGGTCACACTCGTGGTCGTGTCGTGGCTCAAGCGCGCCGAGGGTGACGACGTGTTCGACCGCGACACCGACTTCAACCCGTTCCGCTTGGGCGCGTAACCTTCACAAAAAACACCCCCTCTCCCACACACGCTGGGAAAGGGGGTATTTTTGTAAGACTACACCACCACGTTGACCTTTGGCTCGCGTCCGCCGATGAAGATGACCTTCTTGGGCTGGCCGCCGTCCAGCGACTTGACCACCCACTCGTCTTTCATCGCTTCGGCCTTGGCGTCTTCCTCGCTGATGCCCGCCGCGACCTCGATTTTGCCGCGCACCTTGCCGTTGACCATGATAATCAGCGGCACGACCTCCTCAGCGGCTTTGGCCTCGTCGTACTGCGGCCAGTCCTGCTGGTGGACGCTGTAGGGCATGCCCAGCACGCTCGTCCACAGCTCTTCGGCGATGTGCGGGGTGATGGGAGCCATCAGCCGCAGCATGATGCTCATCGCCTCGTTAAAGGCGGCGCGCCCGACCTTGCCATCGGCCACCGGCGGCTTGAGGGCGTTACGCACCTCCATCAGCGCCGAAACCGCCGTGTTGAAGCTGAACTGTTCCATGCTCTTGGCGACGCGGGCGATGGTCTGGTGCAGCTTGCGCTCAATCTGACGCTCGGTGGCGGGGTCACCGGTTTCTGGCAGGTTGGCGGCGTGGGCGATGTCCCACACGTCGCGCAGCCAGCGCACCACGCCCTGAATCTGCTGGTTATCCCACGGCCCGCCCTTAATCCAGTCAAAGGCGAACATCATGTAAGCGCGCACGGTGTCCGCGCCGTATTCCTTGACCAGCTCGTCCGGGTTGACCACGTTGCCCCGGCTCTTGGACATGCGCTCGACTTCCAAATGGTGCTTGAGCTGGTTGACTGTGTTCGCGCCGGGGATGTGGGGGATGTCTACGACCCCACCTTCGACCAATTCGACGGTGTAGTGCGTGCCATCGGGCGTCGCCAGCGTCAGCAGGTTTTCGGTGCGCTTAATCAGCTCACCCCAGTACACGCCCTCGCCCAGCTTGCCGTCGAACGACGACACGACCTCGATGCGGTTGGCGAACATCTTCCCGTTCGACTCGATGCGCCCGGTGGCGACGATGCTGTCACCCAAGCGCTGGCCGCCCAGAATCTGACCCTGATTGCGCAGTTGCAGCATCGGCTCATCAAACAGACCGTCCACATCGCGCCCGTGCGCCGCCGCAATCTGCGCCGCCTCGTCGAACACGCCCAAGTCGCGCAGCGCCTTGTTGAACCAGCGCGTATACAGCAGGTGCATGGTGGCGTGTTCCGCACCGCCGGTGTAGGTGTCGATGGGCAGCCAGTAGGCCGCTTCCTGCGGGTCGAACGGCGCGCGCTCAAACTTGGGCGACAGATAGCGCAGGTGATACCACGACGAACACATGAAGGTGTCCATGGTGTCGGTCTCGCGCAGCGCCGGGTTGCCGTCGCTGTCCACTGTGTTGACGAAACCGGCGTGCTGCTTCAGCGGGTTACCGACCCCGGTCATCTGCACGTCCTTGGGCAGTTCGACCGGCAGCAGCTCATCCGGGACCATCTCAATCGTGCCGTCGGCGCGGTGAATGGCCGGAATCGGGCTGCCCCAATAGCGCTGGCGGCTGATCAGCCAGTCGCGTAGGCGGTAGATGACCGCCTCTTTACCGATGCCCTTTTCGACCAAGTGGTCAATCACGGCGGCGATGGCGGGGTTTTTGCGCCCCTTCTCGCCGTTGCTGACCGTGCCGTTAAACGCGCCGCTGTTGACCATCACGCCCGCGCCCGGCGCGGCCTCGGTCAGGGTGTCGCCGTCGGCGGTCGCGCCCTCGGCTTGGATGACCACGCGCACCGGCAGGCCGAACTTACGCGCAAAGGCAAAGTCGCGCTCGTCGTGGGCGGGGACGGCCATAATCGCGCCGCTGCCGTAGCTGATTAGCACATAGTCTGCCACCCAGACCGGGATTTTCTCGCCGCTGACCGGGTTAATGGCGTAGCCGCCGGTAAAGACGCCGGTCTTGTCGTCCTCGTCGGTCTGGCGCTCCAGCTCGGTCTTGCGCGACGCGGCCTGCACATACGCCTCGACTTCGGCGCGCTGCGCGTCGGTGGTCAGCTTGCCGACCAGCGGATGCTCCGGCGCGAGGACCATGAAGGTCGCGCCCCACAGCGTGTCCGGTCGGGTGGTGAACACCTCGATGGCGTCGCCAGCCTCGGTGGTGAAGGTGACGTGCGCGCCCTCGCTGCGACCAATCCAGTTGGTCTGCATAATCTTGATGGGTTCCGGCCAGTCCAGCTTGCCGAAGTCCAGCAGTTCCTCGGTATAGCGGGTGTAGCGGAAGAACCACTGCGTCATCAGCTTCTGGACCACCGGCTGGCCGAGGCGCTCATCCTTGCCGTCGATGACTTGTTCGTTCGCCAGCACGGTCTGCAGCGCGTCTGACCAGTTGACCATCGCTTCGCCGCGGAAGGCGAGGCCGTTCTCGTAGAAAATTTTGAAAAACCACTCGGTCCATTTGTAGTAGGCCGGTTCGCACGAGACCATCTCGCGCTCCCAGTCGAACATCGCGCCCATCGACTTCAGTTGGCCGCGCATCCGGTCCATGTTCTTGTAGGTCCAGTCGGCGGGGTGGATGCCGCGCTGCACCGCCGCGTTTTCGGCGGGCAGGCCGAAGGCGTCGAAGCCCATCGGGAACAGGACGTTAAACCCCTTCATCCGCATATAGCGGGCGCGGGCGTCGGAGGGGGTCATGGCGAACCAGTGACCGATGTGCAGGTCGCCGCTGGGGTACGGGAGCATGGTCAGTGCGAAATGCTTGGGTTTGCTCCAATCGACCTTCGAGCGGTATACGCCGTCGGCCTCCCAGCGTTCTTGCCAAGCGGATTCAATCGAGTCGGGGTTGTAACGGGGGGTGTCGTTCATGGGGTGTGATTTCCTTTCCGTCTAAACGCAGAAACGCAAAAAAAAGCGCCGTCCGTCTTTCGGGACACAGCACTGGCGGGCGGGCATGGGTGATGGTGGGGCGCGTTTAGCGGTGGGGACGTGCGGGTTTATGGCGCGGCGTGACACCGCTACATAAGAGAAGAGCGAACGACCACCGCGTTCGGGGAGGTGAAGTGAGTCATAGGGTAGGCTCCTTCGGGGATTTGGGGGTGGGGGATTCCACCTTAACGCCCATTGTAGCGCCGGTTTGGGCGGCATGTCTACCCCTGTGGGTGGGGGTTGGAGGGGCTATGCCCCTTACCCCCGCCACGATGTGATGGCGCGGTAAATGGCCTCTGCGCCGAAGCCGACCGCCTCGGCGGGGATACGCTCGTCCGCCGCGTGGATGAGGCTGACGAAGTTGAACCCGTCCGGCAG
>JALONW010000089.1 GCA_025454725.1 Anaerolineae bacterium | reverse complement strand
CCCATATTCAGCGGCTGGATGCGCCATTGGCCGCTGCTAGAGCGCCTGCACGCCGACCTCACCGAGCGGCTCGGCGCGGACGCGGCGCGGGCGGCCTGTGAACGTGGCAAGGCGCGAGACCTCAAGACAGTGGTTTACGCCGTGCTGGGCATCGTATCGCCGCCCGCGGACAGCCATCCCTCTGCGATGGCGGCCAACACCATCAGCGAGATGGTCGAACCCCTCAGCGGGCGCGAACTAGAGGTGCTGCGCCTGATTGCGGGCGGCCTGTCCAACCGCGACATCGCCGAACAGCTCGTGCTGTCGGTCGGGACGGTCAAGGTGCATACGCGCAACATCTACGGCAAGCTCCACGTCAGCAGCCGCACGCAGGCCATTGCGCTGGCAAACCGCTACCACCTGATTTAGGGCGAGATTACCACCACCAGCGCGCCAAGATACCACTTTAGATAGATTACGCTACCCCCACCGGGGGCATATGATAAGGCTATCATCAACAACAGATGGGGGACACAACCCGATGAAAGCCCTATTCAACAAGCTCGAACGCGCCGCCGAACGCCTCATCAACCAATTGGACGACCAAACGAACGACGCCACCCTGCGCGTCATGACCGGTGATGTGTTCGTCCATGGCAAGCCGCCCCGTGACGCAGACGCCGCTCCGATGGTCGTCACCGGCGAAAACGTACCCACCCCGCCCTCGCCCCGACCAGAGCCGGTCAGCGCCGGGCGGCAGGACGCGCCGCAACCGGCGTATACCACCGGCAGCGCACACGCCCTCGCCTAAAGCCTTTTCAGCCGCAAAAGAAGCCCCTTCGCTGATGGAAGGGGCTTTTTCGTTGGACATCGGGGGTGTCACGTTTAGTAAGGGAGACCCTGCGGGCGCGTTCTGAAGAAACAGACCTATTTTCACGTCAACTAGGAGTTTTTTCATGTCGCACCCTACCAAAATCCGCACGCACGGCGGCTACCATACCTCGATTACCTCACGCCACCACACCACCCACGCCGACGCGCCCATCGACGACGGAGGGACGGACACCGCCGTCACCCCAGAGGAGATGCTGTTGGGGGCGCTGGGGGCGTGTGCGGCCATCACCGCCAAAATGTACGCCAAGCGCAAGAACTGGCCGCTGGTCGATGTGGAAATTGAGCTGGACCTCGTGCGGAAACCCCGTGAGGAGTACCCCGACATCCCCGGCGACAACCCCTACGTGCATGAGGTCATCGAGAAAGTGACGCTCATCGGCCCCGACCTCGATGACGACCAGCGCGCCCGCATCCACGACATCATGAAGCGCTGTCCGGTGCGCCGCGTCGTGACTGGGCCGGTCGTCATCCTTGAGGAGCTGATGGCCGCCCAGCTTGACGACTGAGCGGGCAGCGGCAAACCGCGCCTATTCATCCCCTCAGCGCGTGCGCTCGTATGAAAATAGGGTAATGCCGTCGAAGGGGTGTTCGCCCGTTTTGATGAAGCCAAATTTGCCGTAGAAATATTGGTTGCGGACAGCCCAACTGGGCGTGTCGAGCGTCCAGTACGTGGCGGTAGGGTACTGCTCATCAAGGAAGCACATCGCCTGTGAACCGATGCCCTGCCCGTGATACTCAGGCGACAGGAAAATCAAATCGAGGTGGCGCGCACCCTCCCCACGGTCAAACACCACCATCCCGCCGACCACCTCACCGCCGCAGCGGATGGTAAAGGTGTCACGGGTGGTGATTTTCTCCAACATCACCTCAACTGACTGATACCCCGGCGGGCCGTCCTCCGGCACACCGTACAAGACGGTATCGTGGTGGAAGGCGGCGACCATCGCCTTTACCAGCGCCTCGGCATCGGCTGGGACGGCACGCTCAATGATGGTAGGCATGGTTATTTGACCTTTTGTGAACTGTTAAGATATTTCAAGAACTATTATAGGATGTTTTGGGGTATCAACCCCACTTTGCCACCCCTGCACACCAAAATAGCCCATAATTCCCCCCAAAAGGCGGTGTTCTGCCGCCTAAGCTCCGCCGCCCGCCGTTTGACAGCGAAAGAAATACGACTCATAATTATCCCAAAGTGTCGGGAAGATTGGGTTAATTTCTCTACTGTATGGTTGGTCTAAGGGCTGGGGGGCCGTTATGTCATCTGATATTCACTCTGATAGCTATCCACCGCCGGTCGATGAGGGTTACTGGTCATCGCTGTTGAGCGACCAGCACGCCGACAGTGTGCCGACCGACGACCACGCCAACAGCTTTGGCTCGGCGGAAGATTGGGCAGAACTGGCGCGCATCCGTGATGAGGACATCACCTTAGAGCTGCCGGTAGTCGGTTATAACCGGGGCGGCCTGCTGGTCGAGTGGCGCACGCTGCGCGGGTTCGTTCCTGCCAGCCAGCTGACCGAGTTCCCCATCAACTCGCCAGAGCCGACCCGCCGCCGCGCCATGCTGGGTTACATCGGCCAGATTTTGCCGCTGCGGGTGATTGAGCTGAACCCTGACCGTAACCGAGTCATCTTGTCCGAGCGGGCGGCGCAGGCCGAGCCGGGCGGACGCCAGTCCATCCTCCACAGCGTTCAGCCGGGCATGACTGTCCACGGCATCGTCACCAATCTCGTCGATTTCGGCGCGTTCATCGACCTCGGCGGGCTGGAGGGTTTGATTCACATCAGCGAACTGAGCTGGGGACGCGTCTCGCACCCCCGCGCCGTGCTAGAGCGCGGCCAGACAGTCGAGGCGTATGTCCTAGAGGTAGACCGGTCGGCAGGGCGTATCGCCCTCAGCCTCAAGCGCCTGCGCCCCGACCCATGGCGCACGGTCGAACAGCATTTTAAGGTCGGGCAGGTGGTTGAGGCCACCATCACCAATGTGGTCGATTTCGGGGCTTTCGCCAGCCTTGAGGACGGCCTAGAGGGGCTGGTGCATGTCTCGGAGCTGGCTGAGGGGCATTTCCTCCACCCGCGCAACGTCGTGAGCGAGGGGCAGCGCATTCGCGCCCGCATCTTGAGCATTGACGGGCGGGCGCGCCGCATGGGTCTCAGCCTGCGCGACGTGGACTGAGCATAGGGCAGGCGCGGCTTCACTGGTCCACAGGCACAGGGGTACAATAGACCCCTGTTGTTTTTGGATGCCCGCACGCGGGCAAGTGGAGCAATTCAACATGGTCATTACACCCGAAGCCCTGCTGGCAGCAGGGGTGATTTTCCTGCTGCGCGTGTTGAACTACGCGGTTAGCACGGTGAGGACGGTGGCAATTTCACGCGGACGGCGGCTGATGTCGTCGGTTTTAGCGTTCGTCGAGGCGTTCTTGTTCGCGGTCGTCATCGCCAGCATCGTACAGGACATCACCGGCAACATCCTCAACCTGTTGGCCTACTGTTTCGGCGCAGCGGCGGGCGGCTGGGTCGGCATGGCGATTGAATCTCGCTTCATTACCGGCTATATGTCCATCACGGTGGTGGCGCACGACAAGCCGCGCGGCCACGAGATTGCGGTCGCGCTGCGCGAAGCCGGTTTCGGCGTCACCGAGACGGTCGGCGAGGGCTTGCAGGGGCCGGTCAACATGCTCCGCAGCATCATCACCAAGCGCGAGGTGCGCCAAGTCTTGGATATCACCCGCCGGGTCGATTCCAAAGCCTTCATCGCGGTTGAGGAGGCACACGCCATCCACCGGGGCTGGCTCAAGGAGCGCGACACGCCCCGTGGGCGCAACGCGGATAATTAACCCATGCGCCTCGGAATCCTTGGCGGCGGCCAGCTCGCCCAGATGCTCACACAGGCCGCCATCGGCTTCGGCCTAGAGACCGCTGTCTATGAGACCGCGCCCGATTCGCCCGCCTCGCGGCTGACGCACGACCACGCGGTCGGTGGTTGGGGCGACCTCGACGCGCTGCGCGCTTTCGCCGGGCGCTGTGACGTCGTCACACTCGAAAACGAGTTCGTGTTCGCGCAGCCGCTGGCACAATTGGCGGCGGAGGGCGTAGCCATCTACCCGCGCCCGACCACCCTCGCCACCATCCAAGATAAACTGCTGCAAAAACAGGCGATGACCGCCGCTGGGCTGCCCGTTCCCCCGTTCATGCCGGTCGAATCACCCGATGAGGTGACCGCCGCCGCTGAGACGTTGGGCTATCCGCTTATCCTCAAGGCGCGCTACGGCGGCTACGATGGCTACGGCAACGCCACCGTCCGCACACCCGACGACATCGGCGCAGCGTGGGAGAAGCTCGCCAAGCCGGGGCGAAAAATCATGGCCGAGGGCTGGGTGCATTTCGAGCGCGAACTGGCGGTGATGGTCGTGCGCGGGCGGGGCGGCGAGACGGCGCTCTACCCAGTGGTCGAGACCATTCAGCGCGACCACATCTGCCATATTGTGCGCGCCCCGGCGGATATTTCGCCCGCGCAGGCACAGCAGGCCGCTGACATCGCCCGGCGCGCCGTCGAAGCCGTGGACGGGGTGGGTGTGTTCGGCGTCGAGTTGTTCGCGCTGCCCGACGGCGGCGTGGTCTATAACGAGACTGCGCCGCGCCCGCACAATTCAGGCCATTACACCATCGAGGGCTGTGTCACGTCGCAGTTTGAAAATCACATCCGCGCCGTGATGGGCTGGCCGCTGGGCGATACCGGCATGGTTGCGCCCGCCGCTGTGATGGTCAATGTGTTGGGCGGGCGTTCCGGTCAAACCGACCCCGACGCCCTGCGCGATGCACTCGGCGTGCCGGGCGCGCACCTCCATCACTATGGTAAGCGCGAAGTCAGGCCGGGCCGCAAAATGGGACATGTCACGGCGCTGGGCGCGACAGTGGCCGAGGCCGAATCCGTCGCCCGCGCCGCCGCCGACCGCGTGCGATTCTAACTCCCGCTTTGATGGGGCGGGATGGTTTTGTGCAGCCCGCCCCGCATGACAAAGCTCATGTCGTAATAACAAATTGTAATTGATTAAGGGATACTACATTGACTCCCCGCCAGTTTGACCGTTGAATTGAAATAGATTGTACGCAAACGGTTATATCTTCCCACGTCCGCGCCGGTCACCTGCTGTGCGCCGCCAGACCGGGTTAAGGTGAAGGGTCAATGTCCTCATGGTAGATTTAGACGCAAAGACACACCAGACGGGGGTTCTCAGCCCCATCGTCCCCCCACGCCAAATCGATATCGAACTGCTGCTGTCCATCTCCAGCGATGTCGCCAGCCAGCGCACCCTACAAGACCTGTTGGACAAGGCCGTCAGTCGCACCCGCGACGATTACGGGCTGTACCACGTCCAAATCTACCTGTTGGATGAGTACGACCAAAAGCGGCTTGTCCTCGCCAGCGGTTCGGGCGACACCGGCAAGCAGTTGGTGGGCATGGGCCACAGCATCAGCCTGACGCACGTCAACAGTGTCGTGGCGCGTGCCGCCCGCGAGCGCGTCGCAGTGGTGGTCAACGACGTGTTCGACTCACCCAGCTTCCTGCCCAACCCCTACCTCCCCCTCATCCGGTCTGAAATGGCGATTCCGATGATGGCGGGTGGCTACCTCGTAGGCATCCTCGACCTACAGGCTGACGTCACTGAGCGCTTCACCGATCAAGACCGGCGCGTCCAGACCATGTTGGCCGAACAGGTGGCGGTCGCGGTGCAGAATGCCCGCATCACCGACCGCGCCACCCGCCAAGCGCGCAACCTGAACACGGTGGCAGAGGTGGCACGCGAGATTAACCGCCAGCGTGAGAGCGCCGAGCTGCTCTGGACGGTGGCTGACCTGACCCGTGAGCGCTTCGATCTCTACCACGTCCACATCTACCTGTACGACAAAGACCGTGAACGCCTCGTGCTTTCGGCAGCATCCGGCTTCGTCGGGCGCACACAGGTGCAGTCCGGCCAATCCATCCCGATGAGCCGTGAGCAGTCGCTGGTGGCGCGCTGCGCCCGCGAACGTCGGCCCATCACCATTGACGATGTGTCTACGGAGCCGAACCACCTCCCGAACCCCTTCCTGCCTGACACGCTCTCCGAGATGGTCGTCCCCATGGAGGACGGCGATACACTCATCGGCGTGCTGGACGTACAGTCCACCCGCCGCCGTGCCTTTGACCTCAACGATGTTGAGACCCAGACTATTTTGGCTGGTCAGGTGGCGCAGGCTGTCCTGAACGCCCGCGCCTTTGAGTCGGTGCGCCAAGCCGAGCGCGAAGCACGCCTGTTGGCCGACGTGACCGAGAACACCCCTATTGGCATCTATGTGTATCAGCTTGAAGATGCGAATGACCCGACATCACTGCGTATCCGCGTGGCAAATGCGGCCACCGCAACCGTGGCAGGTGTCTCACCGGAGGATGTTATCGGTAAACGCATTATCGAGGCTTTCCCAAACCTCGAAGGCAGTCCCGTCCCCGGCATCTATGCCAATGTCGCTCTAACCGGACAGGCCGCCTTCCTCGGTGACGCGGCCTACAAGCGTCGTGATGGGTCTACGACCATCTTCAATGTGACGGCCTTCCCTCTTCCCAACCAATCGGTCGGTATCTCGTTGGAAGATGTGACCAGCCGCCGTGAGGCCGAAGCCCAGAACAAGCTGTTGGCCGACGTGACCGAGAACTCGCCCATCGGTATCTACGTATTCCAGCTTGAGAACCCCGACGACCCGACATCACTGCGGGTTCGCGTAGCGAACGCTACAGCCTTAGGGATTAGTAGTCTACGCGCAGAGGAAGTCATGGAAAAGCCTATTCTTGAGGCATTCCCTGAACTCATCGGCACCCCCGTCCCCGGTATTTACGCCCAAGTCATCACGACCGGACAGGCGGTCCAACTGGGTGAGTCCACCTACACCCTTCGTACCGGTGAAACAGTCGTCTTTAACATACAAGCCTTCCCACTGCCCAACCAGTCAGTCGGTATCTCGTTTGAAGACGTGACCAGCCGTCGTGAGGCCGAAGCCCAGAACAAACTCTTGGCCGACGTGACCGAAAACTCGCCCATCGGTATCTATGTGTACCAGCTTGAGGACGCCGATGACCCGCTGTCACTGCGTGTGACGGTGGCAAACGCCGCCAGCGCCCGCGCCACCGGCATCGACCCCGCCACGGTGTTGGGCAAGCGGATTAAAGACGCCTTCCCTGCGCTGGCTGAGACTGCCATCCCGCACCTGTACAGCCAAGTCGCGCTGACCGGCAACCCGTTCCACGTCGGTGAGGTCCCCTACACCCACGGCGACGGTGAAGCGCATATCTACGACGTAATGGCCTTCCCCCTGCCCAACCAATCGGTCGGTATCTCGTTCGAGAACATCACCGAGCGCAAGCACGCTGAAGAGCGCCTGCAACTGCTGACGGCGGCGGTCGAGGCGACGACCTCCGGCATCTCGGTCGCCGACGCCCGCCAGTCCGACAACCCGGTCATCTACGTCAACCCGGCGTACTCGGCCATCACCGGCTATGACTCTGAGGAGATTATCGGGCGCAACACCCGCTTCCTTCAAGGTGAGGACAAGGACCAACCCGGTCTGCACGAAATTCGGACAGGCATCAAGGAGCAGCGCCCGGTGCGCGCCATCGTCCGCAACTACCGCAAGGGCGGCGAGATGTTCTACAGCCAAATCGCCATCTCCCCGCTGCGGAACGAGGAGGGCGAGGTCACGCACTTCGTGGGCATCAATACCGACGTGACTGAGCGCGTGCAGGCCGAAGAGCGTGAGCGCCGCCGCGCCAACGAGCTGGCGACGGTGGCCGACATCTCGGCGCAGGTCAGTGCGTCGCGGCAGGTGAGCGAGCTGCTGTTCGCGGCGGCCAACCGGATGGCCGAGGGCTTCGACCTCTACCATTGCAACATTTACGTCTATGACCCAGACCGCCACGCCCTGAAGCTGGCGGCGGCCTCTGGTCCAATCGGTGAGATGCTGGTGAAGAGCGCCCACTTTATCCCGTTCAACGCGGTCTCGCTGGTGGCGCGTGCCGCCCGTACCCGTGAGGTCGTCACCGAGAACAACACCCTCGGCAGTATGGACTTCCTGCCCAACCCCATGCTCCCCAAGACCCGCGCTGAGATGGCCGTCCCGATGATTGTGGCCGGGCAGCTCATGGGTGTTCTCGACGTGCAGTCCAACATCATCAACCGCTTCGACGCTGAGGCCGCACAGGTGCAGACCACCCTCGCCGCGCAGATTGGTATTGCGCTGGAAAACGCCCGCGCTTACGGTGCGATGCAGGAGCAGGCCGACCGTGACCGCGAGACCGCCGAGCGCCTGCGTGAGGTTGACCGCCTCAAGTCGCAGTTCCTCGCCAATATGTCCCACGAGCTGCGGACCCCGCTAAACTCGATTATCGGCTACAGTGAAATCCTGATTGACGGGATGGACGGCGACCTCACCGAGGACGCCCAAGAGGACGTGCAGGCCATCCATGAAAGCGGCCAGCACCTGTTGTCGCTGATTAACGAAATCCTCGACCTCGCCAAGATTGAGGCCGGTCAGATGCGCCTTGATTTCGAGCCGATTGCGCCGCTGGAAATCTCCAACGAGGTCCTCAAGATTGGTAACGCCCTTAAGAAGGACAAGCCGCTCACGCTGGCAGTCGAGGTGGTCGGCGGCGGCGACCTGCCCCCGGTCAGCGCCGACCCATTCCGCATGAAACAGGTCATCCTCAACCTCGTCAGCAACGGCGTCAAGTTTACCGAGCAGGGCAGTGTCACCATCCGCCTCGAAAAGGTGGAGAACGGCGTCAAGTTCATGGTGGTCGATACCGGTGTGGGCATCAGCAATGAACACCTTGACCTAATTTTTGAGCGCTTCTCGCAGTTGGACGGCTCATCGACCCGCCGTGCTGGTGGTACTGGCCTCGGTCTGACCATCACCCGCCAGCTCGTCCAGATGCACGGCAGCGACATCAGCGTCGAGTCCGAGGTCGGCAAGGGTTCTGTCTTCAGCTTCGTCCTGCCGGTCGCCCAGAAATAAGCCTCTGTACGGCACGCGCCAACAAATCTCACCCAGCCCCTCTCCCTAGGAGAGGGGTTTTTTGTTGCCCAATCGTATAGGGCAGACGCATCAAATTCCTCAGAAGGTGGACGCCCCGTTGGGCGACCCTACAGCCTGACCCGATTCGTAGGGACGCGCAACGGCGCATCCGCTGACCACCACAAACATTTCCCTCAAATCTATTTTTTGATGCCCTTCCCAACCGTATCGACATGGGGTGGGTCGGTCTTTTGTGGGTAAAATGGGGATATGTTGATTAACCACCTCATCTCGGAGGACTCATCCCCATGACCAAGACACCCGCCCTGTATGGCACATGGCCCAGCCCCGTCAGCCCGAAACTGGTCGCCAGCCGTCTGCGCTTCGACGATGTGCAGTGGGCGGGCGATTCACTCGTCTGGATGGAAGGGCGCGGCGCGGGGAATATCATCCTCAGCCAAGCGCCGGGGGATGCCCCCCGTGAAATCAGCGGAGAACTGGCCGGACGCGGCAAAGTGGCCTATGGCGGCGGCAGCTTCGGTGTCTCCGCCGATTCGGTCTTGTTCGTCGGGCGCGATGGGCGCATCTACCGCGTGCCGGTCGGCGGGGGGAGCGCCCGCCCAGTCACGCCCGGTTTCGGCGGGGCCTCCGGCCCAGTTTTCAGCCCCGACGGGCAGCACGCCACCTACATCCACACCTACGAGGACACCGACGGCCTCGTGCTGGCCGACTTAACTGGCGCAGACTGGCCGCGCAAGCTGCACTACGCCAGCGATTTCGCCATGAACCCGGTTTGGTCACCGGACGGAAAATTTATCGCGTGGGTGGCCTACGACGCGCCGAATATGCCGTGGGACGGCTCGCGCCTGCTGCTGCTCACCTTCCAGCCGGACGGCTCGCACACCGTCGAGACCATTGACGACGGCGGCGACCGCTACGCCGTTGTCCAGCCGTTGTTCAGCCCCGACGGGAACACGCTCGCCTACATCAGCGACGAAAGCGGCTGGGGACACGTCACGCTGCTCGACCTCACTACCCGCCAAAAGCGCGCTCTCACATCTGGCGATGCTGATTATGGCGGCCCAGCGTGGGTGGCTGGCCTGCGGTATCTCGCGTGGCTCCCCGACAGCCGCCACCTCGTGGCTCGGCGCAGTGAACAGGCGCGCCACAGCCTCTGGCTCATCGACACCCAAACCGGCGCAAAGACCGCGCTGTTGGCCGACGCGGGTTACACCTATTTCGATTATCTCAGCGTGCGCGCCAGCGATGGGCGGGTGGCGTGCGTCGCATCGGCTACCGATAAACCCCACGAAATCATCTCGTTTTACCCCGCGCCCGGCGCGCCGGTGACCATCCATGCGCGCTCGGTGCAGGCCAGTTTCGCGCCCGGCGCGCTGAGTATCGCCGAGCCGATGAGCTGGCAGGGCGCGGACGGCGAGACCGTCCACGGCCTCTATTATCCGCCAACCAGCGCCCGCTTCACCTCAGACGGCCTGCCGCCGCTGATTGTCCACGTCCACGGTGGGCCGACCAGCCAAGCCTTCATGCGCTTTGAGCCGGACATCCAGTTTTGGGCGACCCGTGGCTACGCGGTGATGGCGCTCAACTTTCGGGGCAGTACGGGTTATGGTCGGGCATATATGCAGCGCATGTACGGCGACTGGGGCGGCTGCGATGTGGACGACACGGTGAGCGCCGTCAACTACCTCGCTGGGCGCGGACTGATTGACCCGGCCAAAGCGGTCATCTACGGCGGGTCATCGGGCGGGTATTCAGTGCTGCGCGCCCTGACGCTGCACCCCGGCACGTTCCGGGCGGGCATCAACCTCTATGGCGTGGCGGACCAGTTTGCCCTCGTGCGCGACACCCACAAGTTTGAGCGCTTCTACAGCGATAAACTCCTCGGCAAGCTGCCGGGCGCGGCGACGCTCTACCGTGAACGGTCGCCGCTGTTCTTCGCCGACCAAATCCGCGACGCGCTGGCGGTCTTTCAGGGCGCAGATGATACGGTTGTGCCGCAAAACCAATCCGACGCGATGGTCGCGGCCATCCGCGCCAACGGCGTCGAGGTCGCCTATCACGTCTACGCGGGCGAGGGGCACGGCTTCCGCCAGCCAGACAACATCGTCCACTACCTGACGACCGCGCAGGCGTTCCTAGAGCGTGTCGTGGTGTACAGGTAGAGAGTGATGAGGGGCGAGTGATGCGTGATGACAAAGAGTGATTACAGGGGGAGTAATGATTACATCATTTGAATATCCGGGATATTTTTGGCTTCCCGGCGCGGAAGATAAAATTATCGCGGGGATATTACGCTATCACCCCAGTACTGGCATACAGTTGGAGACCATCGGTAACGCATGGACGCCAAACCTATCACCGCGTGCAGATTGGTCATTCCAGCCCTATACCATTTGTGGGCGCTGTAAACTTGATGACGCCCATAACACTGACGTGACATTGCAAGATACGAGATTGGTTTCGCAATCGTACCCCGAAGCCAACCTCGTGTTTGAAGCAAAATACCTCTTTAAAGGCGAAATCGAAGTCGAAAGGGGGGCCGGACACCGCGAAGCCCAATGTGCCAGCGGCAGACCAAGTAAACTTTGCCACCGACGTTGCTCCCATGTTGGTTTCAAAATGTGGACGATGCCAC
>JALONW010000456.1 GCA_025454725.1 Anaerolineae bacterium | reverse complement strand
ACATCGGGCTGGTGCTGGCAGGTTTGTTCGCGTTCTTCCCCATTTACTGGATGGTGATTACCTCGATCACGCCGCGTGAAATGATTTTTAGCTTTCCACCGCAGCTTTTCCCGACCCAGTTTACGCTGGACAGCTATTTCAGCGTCATCAACGACCCCCGGCTGATGAAATATCTGCTCAACAGTTTCATCGTCGGGACGGCCACCGCCGTCGGCAGCTTGATTGTGTCCGGTTACGCCGCCTATTCCTTCTCAAAATTCCGTTACAGTGGTCGCCGCCCACTGATGTTTATGCTGCTGTCGGCGCAGATGTTCCCACAGGCGTTGCTGCTCATCACGCTGTACCTGATGTTTGCCCAATTGGGTCTGCTGAACACATATACCGGTCTGGTGCTGTCGTTCACGACTTTTACGCTGCCGCTGTGTACGTGGATGCTCAAGAGCTTCTTCGATGCCTTCCCTGATGAAGTCATCGAGGCGGCCAAGGTAGACGGCGCGGGACAGTTCACCATTATTCACCGCATCCTGCTACCCATCGCCCGTCCAGCGCTGATCTCAACCGGGCTGTTCGCCTTCATCCGCGGCTGGAACGACTACATTTACGCGCTGACGCTGGCAGGCCCCGACAAAATGACTCTGCCACCCGGCCTTGCGCTGGCTTATACCGGCGAATTCCAGACCTCGTGGGGCAGCCTAATGGCCTCCTCGCTGGTGGTATCGCTGCCCATCGTGCTGATCTTCATCTTTTTGCAGCGCTACATCGTGGCTGGTTTGGTCAGCGGCGCAGTCAAAGGCTGATTCACAGCGCACCTCCCCTCTTTTGGCGACACACGGCGGCATTTGGTCGCTGGGTTGTTCGTGGTAAATGGTCAACGCAGGTTTTAAGGAGCCAGAAAAAACCATGTCCCATTCTCGTTTGTTGCTCGTAGGTGTTTTTGTGGTACTGCTGTCCGCACTCGGCTTGGCGACGGTTTCGGCCCAAGACGAGGCCTTGTCCGATTTCACGTTTACCGGTTGGTCACTCAATGAGGGCCTCAGCCGGGACGTGATCCTCGCCAATGCCGATGTCTTCGCCGCCGAAAACGGCATCAGCATCACGCCCGTGGCTTTCCCGTTCGGTGAATATCTGAATCAGGTCATCTTGCAGGCCAACGGCGGCCAGCTCAGCGGGCTGGTTCAGTCTGACGTGGCTTGGATGGCGACCCTCGCCAAGCTGGGTGTGCTGGCCGACCTCGGCGATTATGTGACTGAAGGCGTCTACACCGATGCCGCCCTGACCGCCTGCCAAGTCGAAGGCGTGCAGTACGGCCTGCCGTGGACGACCGCCAGCATCGGTATGGTCGCCAACCAGGAACTGCTCGACGCCGCCGGGATTACCGAAATCCCGACCACCATCGCGGAGTTTGAAGCAGCGCTCGAAGCGCTTCAAGCGTACAACCCCGATGTCATCCCCTATGCGGCCATGACCGATCTGGCGCAGTTGAAGGACATCCTGCCGTGGATCTGGACATTTGGCGGCGATGTGTTCGCGGAAGATGGCAGCGTCTCGCTAGGTGATGAAGGCAGCATCGCGGCGGCGGATTGGTATGCCAGCCTGCTGGAGCGCGGCCTGATCGCCGCCGATGTGGATCGCTTCGACGCCCGCCAACTGTTCGCGCAGGGTCTGGTCGGCTTCTACGAAGACGCCATCGTCGCCCGTTCGCTGGCCGCTGGTAACAAGCCTGCTGACCTTGACTTGACCGTTGTCCCGGTGCCGCGCCCCGTTCTGAACGAAGGCGACGCATCGCAGGCGCTGCTGTGGGGTCACTGCCTCGCCGTCGTCGATGATGATCAGGCCGCTTCTGCTGCCGCGCTGGCCGTCTACCTAACCTCAGATGAGGCCGTGACCAGCGACTACTTCCAACAGTTGTCCCTGCCGCCGACCATTGTTTCGGTACTTGAGTCCGAGATCGTGCAAGACGACGAATACGTCAGCCAGTGGACGTCGGACATCACCGCGACCGCGCGCGCCAACCCCTTCTGGATCTTCCCAGAGTCGGCGCGCATGGAAGCACTGCTGGCCGAAGCCGTCCAAGCCGTGATGATTGGTGATGCCTCCGCCGAAGAAGCGCTGGCCGAGGCCGCCGAAGAGATCGGCGACCTCAGCGAGTAAACCCGATGGGTGCGGGACGGGGGCGATGCGTGCATTCTGGCCGGATTGACGCCATCGACCTCCGCCCGCGCCCAACCGATGTCCCTTTCCAGTGTAATCCATCTGTATTCTGACCGCCGCTCTGACATAACAAAGGAAAAAGGTCGATGCTCGTCGCCTCCCCTGAGCCTCAACGCGCCCTGCTGAATGAACAAATTGACTGTGACCTCGCCGTTATCGGGGGTGGGCTGTCCGGGATGTGCTGCGCCATTACTGCCGCCCGCGCTGGGCTGCGCGTTACGCTGATCCAAGATCGACCAGTGTTGGGCGGCAACGCCTCCAGCGAGGTGCGCCTGTGGGCGCTGGGCGCGACCGCGCACATGGGTAATAACAACCGCTGGGCGCGTGAAGGGGGCGTGATTGGTGAAATTCTGGTCGAGAACACCTTCCGCAACCCAGAAGGCAACCCTTTAATCATGGATACCATCCTGCTGGAAAAGGTGATGCAGGAGCCGCGCATTCGGCTGCTGCTGAATACTGCCGTGTATGAAGTCAGCAAGAGCGACCCCGACACCATCGCGGGCGTGCGCGGCTTTTGCAGCCAAAACTCGACGATGTACGACGTGCGTGCGCCGCTGTTCGTCGATGCGTCCGGCGACGGGATCGTGGGGTTTCTCAGCGGGGCAGCCTTCCGCATGGGTGCAGAGACCGAGGCCGAATTTGGCGAGAAGCTGGCTCCCAGCGAGGAATATGGCCATCTGCTGGGCCATTCGCTGTACTTTTACAGCAAGGACACCGGCAGACCGGTTCGCTTTGTCCCGCCCAGCTACGCGCTGACCGACATCACGCAGATTCCGCGCTTCCGGTCATTCAATACTGCCGAATACGGCTGTCGGCTGTGGTGGATCGAGTACGGCGGACGGCTCGACACTGTCCACGCCACCGAGGCGATCAAGTGGGAGCTGTGGAAAGTGGTGTACGGCGTCTGGAATCACATCAAGAATTCT
>JALONW010000088.1 GCA_025454725.1 Anaerolineae bacterium | reverse complement strand
TCCAGCGCGTGGATTTCCACCGTCTGAGGGATATTCCAGTTCTCTGGCGTGAAGGTGATCTGTTTGGGGTGAACCAGCACATTACCGATAAGGCCATACGTCAGCGTCACCGGGGTGGTGGGCTGGGCATTGAGCGAGATGTTGACCTCAACTGGCGCGCCGCCCTCTTGCAGGATATTGGCGCTGGCGTCGCCGCCGTTGGCAAAGGCAGCCGTCGCCATCAGGTCGGCGCTGGCGTTTCGGGTTCCACGGTCTGCCATCTGTCCAAGCGTCGGGAAATTGTCCGGCATGGGCAGCGGGTCTGAAGATTGGGCGGATGCCAGCGGCGCGACGGTCAGCACGGCGCACAGCGCCAGCATCATCACGGCAAGATGGAAATGACGTGTTGGGTTCAGGTTCATGGGGAATGGTTCCTGCAAGGGACATAAAAGCGGGATTAAAAATCCCACCCCATCATACCTGATTCTGTCAACATATCGGACAAACACTTCAGGGTAAGTGTCAGAAAATCGTCAGTTTTGGGGGATATTGTCGATTTTTAGCCAAAGCTTAACACTTTAGTTGCTATCGTCAGCGCATTCATCCAATCCTATTTGTCATAAACTGGGGGCAGATATATGATAAGCTGTTATCTTCAGGCGAACCGCCCAACAACCCCATCCCCCAACCTCTAAACCCAAGGATTGCCGATGCACGCCGGTCATGACGCCCCAACACCCGCCCACCTGCCCGGATGGGCGGTTCATCCTCTGTTGGATGGCCTGACACCCGCCCTGCTTGAGCGGATGCGGCGCATCATCCGCGCTGTCCGCGTGCGGGCGGGGGAGGTGGTTTTCCGGGCGGGCGAACCATGCAGCGCGCTCTACATCGTCGCCGAGGGGCGGCTGCGGTCTGTGCCACCGGAAGGCCCCCATGACCTGCTCACAACCGGCGAGAGTATTTCAGAGATTGAATTCCTGACCGATTCGGCCAACACCAGCACATTGACAGCAGAGGTTGATTCGGTGCTGTACATGCTGCGCCGCGAGGATTTCATCGAGGTCGGCAGGGGGGATGATGGGCTGACGCTCTCACTGGTCGAGGCGGTGCTGCCGCGCCTAGAGCGCCGACAGGTCGCCAAAATCCTCAACGCGCTGACGCGCATGGGCGTGGTCATCCCTCAGCACATCCTCTACAGCGCCCAACTGAGCATCGTGCTGCGGCAGGTGTTCGGCCAGCTTTCGCCAGCGCTGCTCAACCAGCTCCAGCGCGAGCTGGAATGGATGACGCTGGAAACCGGCGAGGTGCTGTTCCGTCAGGGGGAGGGCGGCAACGACATGTGCATCGTCGTCAACGGGCGGCTGCGTGTGGTGTTCCGTGATGGGGCAGGCATCGATCACACCATCGGCGAGGTGGTCTCTGGCGACACGGTGGGAGAGTTCGCGCTGCTGACCGATGAGCCGCGCAGCGCCACCGTCCATGCCGTGCGCGAGACCCACGCCGTGCGCGTCAGCCGCGACCGCTTCTTTCGGCTGATTGACCAGCACCCGCCCACCATGCTCCACTTCACCCAGAACATCATCCGTCGCCAGCAGCGCGCCCAGAACATCGCCCCCAGCCAGCCCAAACATACCTGCCTGACCATTGCACTCGTGCCGGTGCATGGCAGTATTTCAGCCAGTTTCGCCCAATCGGTGTCGGCAGAGCTGGCGAAACACGGCGCGACCATGCTGGTCGATACGGCGCGCTTCGACCACGAGTTTGGTCTCCCCGACGCCGCGCAGACCGATACCGACGCCCCCCTAAGCGCGGTCATCGCCGGTTGGTTGAGCAACCTTGAGAATGATTTCGACACCATGCTGTATGTCGCGGAGCCGGGCTGGACGCCGTGGACACGCCGCTGTCTGCGCCAAGCCGACCGGGTATACCTGATTGCCGATGCCACCCAGCCCCCCAACTTGACGCGCACCGAGCAGGCCATCCGCGAGCTGTACCCCAACCTCGCTACCGAGCTGGTGCTGCTCCATCCGTCCAGCACCAGCCACCCGTCTGGCACGTCGGAATGGCTGACACAGCGCAGCGTCCGGGCGCACCATCACCTCCGACTGGACGATGGGCAGCACATCCGCCGCTTGGTGCGACGCATGACCGGGCGCTCTATCGGTCTGGTGATGAGCGGCGGCGGCGCACGCGGCTTCGCCCATATCGGGGTTATTAAGGCGCTGGAGGAACTGGGTGTTGAGCTTGACCTGCTGTGCGGGACGAGCATCGGCGGGCTGGTCGGGGCGGCGCATCAGTTGGCTGGCACGGCGGATAAGTTGGTCGAGCTGACCAGCCGGTTTGCCTCTAACAAGACGCTGTTCGACTACACGCCGCCCTTCCTATCGCTGATGGCCTCGCGCAAGATTTCGCAGGTCTACCGCGATGTATTCGGCGAGGTGATGATTGAGGACTTCTGGACACCGTTCTTTGCTGTGTCGTCCAATATATCCCGTGCTGTGCCGATGGTGCATAAGGCGGGGAGCGCCCGCCGCGCCATCCGCGCCACCACCGCCATCCCCGGCATCTTCACGCCGCTGCTGTTCGATGGCGATGTGATGGTGGACGGCGGCCTGCTGGATAATTTCCCCCTGACGCTGGCGCGGGAGTTCCTCGACGGCGGCGGCAAGCTGATTGGCGTGTTGGCCTCGCCGCTGAACGATAACATCCCGTTCTACAACATCACCGACGAGTATGTTTCGGGCTGGCGCATCCTGTTTAATCGGCTCAACCCGATGGCGAAACGGCTGGAACTGCCGTCGATGCCGGGGCTGGTGATGCGCTCGATTGAATCGTTCAATGTCCTGCGGATTAAGACCGCCCTCCAGAGCGCCAAAGATGACCTCATCATCCAGTTGGAGACCAGCAAGTTCAACGCGATGGATTTTTCTGGCTTCCACAACTTCGTTGAGGTCGGTTACCGCCTCGCCAAGCCCGAAATTGAGGCGTGGGTGGCCGCCACGGGTCCCGCACCGGTCGGGTGATGTGGCTTACCGATAGTCCACCCGATACGGTAGAATAGCACAATATTAGCTCGTGCAGTCTACACAAAAGGCGGAGCCGGATGGAACGCATCAGCGTGTTCGATATGCTCAAAATCGGGGTGGGGCCGTCCAGCTCTCACACGATGGGGCCGTGGCGCGCCGCCGAACGTTTCGCCCGCCACTTGATTGACAGTGGGCGGCTGGATGACCTGACCGGCCTGACGGTCGAACTGTTTGGCTCGCTGGCCAAGACCGGCAGGGGACACGGGACCGACATCGCCGTGCTGATGGGCTTGTCGGGTGCAGACCCACAGACCTGTGATACCGCGCAGATAACCCCGACCGTTGAGGCCATCCGCGCTCGAAAAATGCTCCCGCTGGCTGGCGGCCAGCCTATCCGATTCGACCCAGCGGCAGACCTTGTGTTCCATTTCGACCAATCGCTGTCGTATCACCCCAACGGCCTGCGCTTCACCGCCTATTTCGGCGATGCAGACTCCCTCAGCGCGACCTACTACTCCATCGGCGGTGGCTTCGTCGTCGAGGAGGGCGAGGAAGACCGCGCTGAGTCGACACGCCTGCCCTACCCGTGCGACGCCGCTGCGCACGTCCTCGACCACTGCGCCCGTCACGGCCTGACCATCGCGCAGATGGTGTGGCAGAACGAGCTGGCGTGGCGCACCCCCGACGCGGTGCGCGGCGGCCTGCTCCACATCTGGGCGACGATGGCGGACTGTATCTACCGGGGCTGCCACACCGACGGCATACTGCCCGGCGGCCTGAACGTCGTCCGACGGGCGGCGGGTATCAGCCGCACGCTGATAGGAGATGCACCCTATGCCGACCGTCTCGAATGGGTCGAGGCCATCCGCGCCCGCCGCCCGGTCTTTTACGAGATGGTCAAATGGGTGAGTTGTTTCGCGCTGGCGGTCAACGAGGAAAATGCCGCGTTCGGGCGGGTCGTCACCGCCCCGACCAACGGCGCGGCGGGGGTGCTGCCCGCCGTGCTGATGTATTACGTGTGCAACAACCCGGTCGGCGACGATGACATCATCAAGTTTTTGATGGTGGCGGGCGAGGTCGGCAGCCTGTTTAAGAAGGGTGCGACCATTTCGGCGGCGATGGGCGGCTGTCAGGCCGAAATTGGCGTCTCGGCAGCGATGGCTGCTGCCGCTCTGACTGAATGCCTCGGCGGGAGCGTCGAGCAGGCACTGATGGCCGCTGAAATTGCGATGGAACACCACCTCGGCCTGACCTGTGACCCCATCGGCGGGCTGGTGCAGGTCCCGTGCATCGAGCGCAACGCGATGGGCGCGATGAAGGCCATCACCGCCGCCAACCTCGCGCTGGTCAGCGACCCGCACGATGCGAAAGTCTCGCTGGACGCCGTGATTAAGACGATGTGGGAGACCGCGCGCGACATGGACGCCAAATATAAGGAAACCTCTGAGGGCGGGCTGGCCGTGCAGATTCCTGTCAACCTGACTGAGTGTTGATGTTGATTGAGGTTTTTTAGCGAATCAGCTTAAAGGCGATGTCGCGCCCGTAACCGGCGCGGCCTGCCAGATGCACCCACAGCGCGGCCAATGACTCAATGTGGCGGCTGGCGGCCAAATCGCCCACGTCCACCACGTCGAATCCCATCTGGCGGGTCAGGTCGGCCACGACACCCTTGGCGTCTGCATCATCGCCCGCGATGAACATCGACGCGGCCTGTCCCACGATAACCGGCTGGGGATAGTGTTCTGCGCCGATTGTGTTAAACGCTTTGATGACCCGCGCGCCGGGGACGAGCTGCTGGAATTCTTGCGCTCCGCTCAATGTTGATGCGCCGCCAAAACGGTTGGTCATGTCGATGACCGTTTTCCCCGTCCAATCGCCTTGTTTTGTCACATCCGCCACGGCATCCCAGCGCAGCGCGACCGCGATTAAGCCGCCAAAGGCCAGCGTCTGTTCCACCGTGCCGACCTGAACGCCCAGCGCGGCGGCGAGGGCTTGCATCTCGGCGCTTTCTGGTTGGCGCGAACTGAGCATCACGGCATGGCCCAGCGCTAAAACGGCTTTCGCAAAAGATTGCCCAACTTGTCCTGCGCCCAAAATCCCAATATTCATACTCGTTTTCCTCCTGTTATCTCGACATACGTCTAAAGCAAATATCCGTCTGGGGTGGGCTGCGCCTTGGCTGGTAAATCGGTCTCACCTAGCATTTCGCGCAGGTCGCGCTCAATGTCGATGCAGTAAGCCGTCAGCGGGACATCGGTGATTCGGTTCTCGAAGGGCTCTTCGTTGACCGCGCCGGTGCGCTCGACCATGCCAAAGACGAACGCCATCAGCAGGCAAAACGGGATAATCAGCCAGCTCGCGCCGGTCGCCGCAAACGTTTGGATGAAGCTGGACGGCAGCAGCGCGATGAAGACCCAGACGAATAAGCGTGTAAAAAACGTATACTGGCGCGGGATAGGAATGGCTTTAATCCGCTCACACTGGGTTTGATACGACGAGAACAGCGCCAAACACCCCTCAAGCTGGAAGCTGTCGAAGCCTTGCAGCGTCCCCGTTCGCATCGCGTCATAGATGCGGTGTCCCTGCGCGACGAGTAGGGCGCTGGTCTTATTGTGTTTGTCGGCCAGCGCCGCCCATTCTTCGACGCTGAGGAAGCGCCGCATCTCGGCGAAGTCCGCTTGGCCCCGCAGTTGCAGCCGCAGCGCGTTCACCCATGCAAGATGTCGGTACAGCATCTCGCGGTGGTAGGCGCGCGCTTCCTCTGGGTTGTAAATCGGCGTATGTTTGTGCGACTCGACGAAGGTAATCATCAGGCGGGCAAAGACGCGGCTGGTGTTGGTAATCGACGCCCATAATTGGGCGGCCTCGCCCCAGCGCGCATAGGCGGCGCTCCCCCGGAACCCCAGAAAAATCGCTAGGGCGGTGCCGAGGACGGCAGGCAGCACATTCGGGAGGGCGACCTGCTGCACCTGCGCCACTTCATAAAGGGTGAAGACGGCCACCGAAGTGGCCGCCGCGAGGGTCAGTTCGTGCCGCACATACGGCACCGCTTTACGCAAATTCAGATTGCGCTTGAGAATCATGTATTATTCGCCTGTCGCTGCGATCAACAGCGCCGTGAGCTGGTCGGGCATGGTCACAAAGGGGACGTGAGAGGTGTTGAGCGCGTAAACCTGATCGACCGGGGTCTGCGAGAGCATGAAGATTTGAATCTGCGGGCTGGCGGCGTTGTCCTCGGCGGTTAAGATGTACACTTTACGCACCGTGCCGAAGTTCTCCGCCGTAACGGTCGAAGGTTCATTCAACGGGGCCAGCGGCTCATTCTGGCGCGTCGCCATCACGGTGGACGCTTGATCTTCCGTGCAGTCGCCGCAGAAGATGGTCAGAAAGTCGGCTTCCAGCACATAAGCATAGCTGAAGTCCTCGGCCAGCAGGAAGTTCTCTTCCGAGAAGCCGTTGTTGCGATCCAGCGCGGCTAGCCCGGCGAGACTGTCGCCAGTGCGCGGCAGATAAGCGGCCACATAGACCAGTGCCTCGATTCGGTCGGGGATGGCCTCAGCCACTTCAGAGATGACGATACCGCCGAAACTGTGACCGACCAAGATGACGGGTTGTTCCTGCTGTTCGATCAGTTCGACCACGGCGTCGCGATAATCCGCCAGCGTGATGTCACTGAATGGTGTCTCATCTGCCCCGTGTCCGGGTAGGTCAAGCGACAGCGCGGTATGGCCTTCCGCCTCTAACAGCGGGATGACAGCCTCCCAAGAGGTGCTGTCTTGAAACGCACCATGCACGAGGATAAAGGTTTTTGCGCTGTCTTGCGCGCTGCTGAACGATACGGCCAAGCTGATGCCGATAAACAAGAGGGTGAGTTTGCGGAGCATGGTTATTTTCCTTTCTGGCGAACTAATTGGCAGGAAATTTACTGACCGAGCGCTTCAATGGTCAGTTTGGCGGCGGCAGCGCCCGAATACTGCTGCTGTCCGGTGATCAGATGGCCATCACGCACGGCGTGCGATCGGAACTGCCCAGCGACGATGAAATTGGTGTCGGGGAGCTTCTTGGCTTCCTCTTCGATCCAGAATGGCTGTATGCGCTGCCCGACGAACGAGTCAGCATAGACTTCTTCGGAGTTGGCGAAGCCCGTCCACGTCTTGCCCTTGACCAGTAGATCGCCGTTTGTCAGCCGAATCTTGAGCAGTGCCGCCGTCGCGTGGCAAACAATGGTCGTCACCTTGCCGGATTCATAGAAATCGGCGACGAACCGCTGAAGTTTTTCATCGTTGAAGAAGGTAAACATCGGCGCTTGGCCGCCGACCAAAAACAGTGCGTCATAATCGGCAGGGTTGAGGTCATACAGCACCGGCGTATTTTCAATCAGGCTGCGGGTCTGGGGCATCGCCAAGAACCCGGCGCTGATGAGGTCGCTGGCGCTGTAGCCGCTGTCGTCGTGCGGGTCGCTCCACTTGTCCAGCTCTAGTTTGCCGCCCATCGGGCTGGCGATGGTGACGTCATAGCCATGCTCGACAAACTCCCAATACGGATGGCTGAGTTCGGCAATCCACATGCCGACCGGCCAACCGGTCACGCTGGAAGTGGCAGGGTTAGAGGCGATGATGAGAACCCGTTTTTTGTTCAAAAGGTCGATGGTCATACTCATGGGGTTGACTGTTCCTTAATAGGATGAGGATTGGGTGTGACCATGTAAATTACGGTTGGTCTAACTCACTCTATCAAGCTATAGTCAGCGCCAAAAGTAGGCACTTTTTAGAGCCTACCCAAAGGCATAGAACGGAGAAAAACCCCATGACCGACGGCACCTCTTCAACCGTCAGCGCCGCCAGCGCTATAGCCATGCTCTCCGATAAATGGGTGATTGAGGTGCTGCACGCCCTGCGCGACGGTCAAAACCGCTACGGCGCGATACAGCGCGCCATCCCCGACATCACCAAGAAGATGCTCACGCAGACCCTGCGCCGCTTAGAACGCAACGGCCTGATTAACCGCACTGACTACGAAGAAGTCCCGCCCCGCGTCGAATACAGCGTCACGCCAGCGGGTGATGCCCTTATCCTTCAGTTGACCCAGATGTGTGAATGGTCGAAGGCTTATTTCGAGGATGTCGAGCGCGCCCGCAGCACCTATGACGCCAACAATACCAGTTGGGTGCGCTGACCGAACTACCAGCGGTAGGGCGGCGGGGAACCGGGCGCGTCGTCGTCATCGGACGGGGCGTCTAAGCCCAGCACGCGGCGCGGTGGTGGGGTCTCATCGAATAGCCCAAGCTGTACCCCGGCGTCATCTGCGCCGTGTTCGGCCAAGACGCGGCGCACCAGCGCGGTATCGCTGCCCTGTGCGCGCTTCTGTCGGGCGAACCGGGCGGGGTGCTGGTCACCCTTCTGCCGGTTACAGGTGATGCAAGTGGCCGCGAGGTTGGCGGGCGCGTTGTCGCCGCCCCGGTGCAGGCTGGCGATGTGGTCTACCTCGAAATCGACATCCATGAGCGAGACACCGCACCAGCCGCAGCGCCCACCACTGTCAAGGATGACGCCGCGAAGCGCGTCGGCGTCGAGCGTGCCGGACGTGCCGACCGCACGGGCGCGGCTGTTCAGCGCGTTGGCGTAGCGTTTCAGGGCAGCGGCGTCGAGGCGGTCACGGTAGCGCATCGGCGGGACTCCTAATCGCGCACGCGGCGCAGGAAATCGACGCTTTGCAGGCGGCGCTCCAACAGGTGGGTGAGGTAGCCCTGCATGATGCGCTCCAATTCGCGGTGCAGCGACTCGCTGATGTTGAGCTGTTGAATATCGTCATAGGCCGAGCGCTGGAAAAAGCGCAGCACCTTGAGCGCGTCCAACGACAGCGGGACGAGGTTGCGGCTGTGGTGGAGCTGTTCCGGGCTGACCACGCCGCCGTCGGCGTAGCTGAAGAACTGGTCACGCGGCTGGATGGGGTCACGACTGACCACGCACTCGTTAAGCTCAGGCATGAACCCGACCGCATCCAACAGGCGCAGTTCGTAATACCGCACCACGAGGCGCGGGTCGCGGTGATGACAAAGCCGCGCATAAGTCGCATCCAACAGGGCAAACAATGCGGCGGGCTGGTGGTCTTCTTCGCCGGTGAAGCGGATGAGCAGTTCCGAGACGTAGGCGGCATACGCCCCGCGCTGGAGGTCTTCGCGCAGCATCAGGTACGGCTCGCGCATGACGGTCTGGGCGGCGATGTCGAGGTCGCGCCCAACGTTGACCAGCATATCGACGCGGGTATACAGCTCGACCTGCCCGGTGCGCGTGCTGTTGGGCTTGCGTGCTCCTTTGGCGATGACCTCGCGCCGCCCGTGGTGGGGAGTCAGCACGGTTAACAGGCGGTCAGACTCGCCAAAGTCGCGCCGCCGCAGGACGAGGACAGGGGTATGGAACGAGCGTTCAGGACGGGGCATGGGTTGGCACAGGTGTTCGGTCTAGATGGTTTAAGGATACCACAGACGGTGGCGGATGGTGAGAAAAATGAGCCGCTGTCAGCGCCATTTTGCAAATCGATGTATGCTGGTTTGTAATCGTATCCTTAACGAAAGCACTGTTACAGATGTCCTCTTACCGTAGGTTATTGACCGTCTTTTCTGCCGTTTTACTGCTTTGTGTCGGGCTGACTGCCCCAACTGCCGCCCAATCTGACATTCTGCCGATGCCGTACAGCGGCGCAGAGCCGGGTATCGTCCAGCGCGCCCCGTTCGAGGTCCCCGCGCACCTGCTCCCGGCCACGCGCGTTACACAGGCCTATACCGTCACCCGCTTCGATGACCCAGCGGTGAGTGGTTGCGCCCCTCAGACTGACGGCTTGACCCTGCGTGAGGCCATCTTCCACTGCACCAATGCCAGCACCCAGCCGACCATTTACCTGCCCGCGGGGACGTACACGCTCAGCAGCACCATCGTGACCTCGGCGCGCTCGTTCGTTCTGATTGGTGAAAGCCCGCTGAACACCTTCATCCAGCCGGTCGCGGGTGTCCGCTCCTTCGACCTCGGCCTCGCCATCGCGCTGCCGCCCACCACCGTCACCATCGCCAATGTGACCATCCAAAATTCGACCTCTGGCGCGTCAGGCAACGCCCTGCGCGTGGTCGGTGGCGGTATTATCAACCTCGACAACGTGCGCGTGCAGAACAACACCGGTTCGGTGCGCGGGACAGTGCGCTTCGATGTCGAGATTAACGCCCGCATGACCATTGCTATCAGCAACAGCACCTTCGTCAACAACACGGCTTCGGCGGGCGCAGGCATCGCGCTCACCAATGAGCTGGGCAGCGGCACCCTCACTGCGACCATCACCGACAGTCTGATCTCGTCTAACACGGTCACCGGCAACGGTGGCAACCTATTGGTGAATAACACCAGCGGCACCCTCACCAGCCTGACGGTCAACAACAGCACCCTCAGCGGTGGCAGTGCAGGCAACGGCGGCGGAATCGCCGTCAGCGGCGACACTACCCCAACCCTTATCACCCTGAACGATACGGCCATCACCGGCAACACCGCCACTCTCAGCGGCGGCGGCGGTATTTACTTTGACAGTGCGGCGGGCGAACTGCTCCTCCAAAACTCGACGGTCAATGCCAACAGCATCACCAACAGCGGCGCCACTGGCGGCGGGCTGTTTGCCGTGTCGGGCCGTCAGTTCACGTTTAGGGGGACGACGTTCGCGAGCAATACCGCCCTGAACGGTGTCGCTGGTGCGATGCAGTTCAGTACCAATGTGGCAGTGATCACGCTGGAGGATACAGTTGTCCGCGACAACAGCGCTGGGGACATTGGCGGTATCTACGCCTTCCTCGTGGACAGTGTGACAGCCAACCGCCTGATCGTAACCGGCAACAGTGCCACAGGTGAGGTCGGCGGAATGCTGTTGGCACCCAGCAATTACGCCAGCCTGACCGATAGCAGCATTACGCTCAACAGCGCTGGCCTTGAAATGGGCGGCCTGAGGACGGGTCGTACTACACTGCGGAATGTCTCGATTGAGGACAACAGTGCGCCAATATCCCCCGACTGCGAGTTCAACGTTTTGAGCGGCGACTCGTACAGCCTCGGCGGGGTGTTCATCACCAACATGAGCGGCTGTACAGCGAGCTTCACACCCGCCGAGGGCGATCTGATCGGTAACCTCGTTCACAATGGTGGATTCGAGTCCGAAGGCGCGACCCCCGCGCTCCCGTCAGGCTGGAACTTTACCAACGTGACCGGCGACCGGCGCTCGTGCAACTCCCCGACCGTCACGTTCACGCCTTACGGCAACTGCCTGATGCGCTTCAAGGGCGGCGCGGGCGAGTCCGCCACCCTGACGCAGAACATCGACCTGACCGGTCTGACCTTCGCGGCGGACGAGGAGCTGCGCCTGACCGCCTTCGGGGACGGCGCGAACGGCAACAGCTTCCTGCGGATTCGCATCATTGCCCGCTACAGCGACGCGCCCAAGAACCAATCGACAGTGGTCTTCAGCGGCAACCAGACCGGCTTAACCCGCGCCTCACAGGTCATCACACTGTCCAGCGCCAACGTCACGCGCCTGACCGTGCAGGTGACACAC
>JALONW010000087.1 GCA_025454725.1 Anaerolineae bacterium | reverse complement strand
GTGAAGGCGTCGATGGCGTTGAGCGATTACATCAAGAAGCACGGCGGCCAGCCGGTGATGTGGAAGAGCGGCCACAGCTTGATGAAGGCCAAAATGCACGAGCTGAAATCCCCGCTGGGCGGTGAGGTCAGCGGCCACCTATTCTGGGGCGATAACTACTTCGGCTTTGACGATGCGCCGCTGGTTGCGCAGAAGGCGCTGGAAATCAACAGCAAATCCGGCAAGACCATCAGCGAGCTGTTTGAGGATGTCCCCAAGCTGGTCGCCACGCCCGAAATCATCATGACGGCTGCCGATGACCGCAAATTCGTCATCATCAGCGACGTGAGCGCCGGGTTGTCGGACAAGTACGAGGTCAACACCCTCGACGGCGCACGCGCCCAGTTTGAGCATGGCTGGGGCTTGGTGCGCGCTAGCAACACTCAACCGGCCATCACCATGCGCTTCGAGGCTTACACCAAGGCACAGCTCGTCGAGTACATGACCATCTTCCGCACGCTGATGGAAAAATATCCCGATGTAGACCTGTCGAAGCTCGACGCGCAGATTGAGGCGTTTGGCTAAAACCTCACCCCCCGGCCCCCTCTCCATGGGGAGAGGGGGCGATGCCCACCTGTCGCGCATAAAAACCCCTCTCCTAGGGAGAGGGGCAGGGGTGAGGTTCCGATGCCATAACATAAACAATCTAATAGCCCTTTACCCCTCCAACGCATCACTTCTTTTTTCACCCTTTAGGAGATGTTTTTCACCATGACCGACCACCCGACCTACGAGACCATTCTGACCGAGACACCCGCGCCCGGCGTCGGCGTTGTGCGCTTCAACCGGCCTAAGGCGCTCAACGCGCTGAATGCTCAGATGACCGGAGAAGCGTTCACCGCGCTGGAAATCTTCGACCGTGACCCGTCCATCGGCTGCATGATTTTGACCGGCAGTGACCGCGCCTTCGCAGCTGGCGCGGACATCAAAGAGATGCACGGCAAGACCGCCGTCGATATGTTCATGGGCGGCGACGTAACCGACTGGTCACGGCTGACCAAAATCGGTAAGCCAATCATCGCGGCAGTGTCGGGTTTTGCGCTGGGCGGCGGCTGTGAGATTGCCATGACCTGCGACATGATTGTCGCCAGCGAGACGGCGGCCTTTGGTCAGCCAGAGATTAACCTCGGCATCCTGCCCGGCGCAGGCGGCACGCAGCGCATGACCCGCGCCATTGGGAAAACGCTGGCGATGGAAGTCATGCTGATCGACCGCCGCTTGACGGCTGAAGAGGCGCTTCATTACGGCCTCGTCAACCGTGTTGCGCCGGTCGAGACTTATTTCCATGAGGCGGTCGAGTTGGCGAAAAAGGTGGCCGAGCGCTCGCAGGTCGCCATCCGTCTGACCAAAGAGGCGGTCAACAAGGCATTCGAGACTTCGTTGGCTGAGGGCTTGACCTACGAGAAGCGTCTGTTTTATCTGCTGTTCGGCACCGAGGACAAGGCCGAGGGCATGGGCGCGTTTGTCGAAAAGCGCCAGCCGGTCTGGAAAAACCGGTAGCGGCGAGGCAAGTAGGGGCGCAGCACGCTGCGCCCTTCGAGTAAGGTAACAATTACCCCGCCAAAATCCCAGACAAGCCGAAACCCTCACCCGAATCCTACGTACAACCAATACGGCGGTGATACACTGCCGCCGTATTGGTTTTTTGATTCCCGTTTTTCCGCCCCGCCTACAGGACACACAACCTTATGACCATACGGATTAGGACGCGCAGCGCCAACCCAAATCCCAAGCCCGACGAAACCAACGAAGACCTCAAAGATGTCCCAATGCAATGGCGGCGGATGCTCGGCTACCTTGCGCCGTATAAGCTGCGGCTCGGCCTTGCGTTTATTGCCCTGTTGTTCAGCGCGGGCCTCAGCCTTGTCTTCCCGTCGGTCATTGGTCAAGTGGTCGATTCGGTGCTGACGGCGGGCAATTATGAGCTGCTCAATCAGATTACGCTGGCGTTGATCGGTGTGTTCCTGCTGCGCGCCGTTACCACGCTGATCGAGTCGTTTAACCTGAATTTCGTCGGTGAGAGTTTGGTCACAGACCTGCGCCAGCAGGTCTTCGCTCACCTCAATACGCTGTCGCTGGGATTTTTCACCTCGCGCCGGGTGGGTGAGCTGGTCTCGCGTATCTCGTCGGATGTGACGACCATGCGGACAGTGCTGACCAACAACCTGAATACGCTGCTCCAGCAAACATTTATCATGGTTGGTTCATTGGCACTGATGATTGTGTTGAACTGGCGGCTGACGCTGTTCATTGTCTTCCTCATCCCAATTATCGCGGTGGCGGGGTTTGGCTTTGGGCGCTATGTCCGACGCCTCTCGACGCAAGTGCAGGATGAAATCGCCAACTCGACGGTTGTCACCGAGGAAACCTTCCAGAACATCCGCGAGGTCAAGAGTTTTGTCCGCGAGGAGTTTGAGGTCGGGCGCTATGTCTCGGCCATCCGCAGCGCGCTCAAGACGGCCATCCGGCTCGCCCGACTCAACTCGATTTTCGGCTCGCTGATGAGTTTCCTCGCGTTTGGGTCGCTGGCGGCGTTTTTGTGGTTCGGCGGGCGCGAGGTGTTGGAAGGCCGTCTGACCGGCGGCGACCTGATTACCTTCCTGTTCTATGGCGTGACAGTAGCAGGCAGCTTCTTCTCGCTGGTCAGTATTTACACCCAGTTCCAATCGGCGCTGGGCGCGACCAAGCGCGTCTTCCAGATTCTCGACACCCAGCCGGACGTGAAGGACGCGCCCAACGCCACGCCCATCGTGCGCGCTGAGGGGCGTATCACGATGGAAAATGTCAGTTTCCGCTATGAAGATGAACACGACGTGCTGCACAATATTTCGCTGGACATCGCGCCGGGCGAAATTGTCGCATTGGTCGGCCCCAGCGGGGCAGGCAAGACCACGATGTTTAATCTCATCCCGCGCTTCTATGATCCCACGTCTGGCACCATCAAGATGGACGGTCACGACCTGCGCTCACTCTCACAGGCCAGCCTGCGCCGTCAGGTCGGAATCGTGCCGCAGGAGACGCTCCTGTTTGGTGGCACCATCCGCGAGAACATCCTGTACGGTCGCTTAGAAGCCAGCGAAGCCGAGATGATTGACGCGGCGAAGGCGGCCAACGCCCATGACTTCATCATCTCGCTGCCTAAGCAGTATGAGACGGTTGTTGGGGAGCGCGGTGTCAAACTGAGCGGTGGCCAGCGCCAGCGCGTCGCCATCGCCCGCGCCATCTTGAAAGACCCGCGTATTCTCCTGCTCGACGAGGCTACCAGCAGTCTCGACAGCGAGTCGGAACACCTCGTACAAGAGGCGCTCGGTCGGCTGATGCAGAACCGCACCACACTCATCATCGCGCACCGCCTTTCGACCGTGCGCGTGGCTGACCGGATTGTCGCACTGGAAAACGGGCGCATCGTCGAGGTCGGTTCACATGACCAGCTCATCGCCAAGGGCGGCCTCTATGCGCGCCTGTACGAGATGCAGTTTGCGGTCAGCGAGAATGGCTCCCGCCCTGAGGGCGAGGATGTGGCGGTGAAGGCGGAATAACGTACTGTGGATTAAAAAAGCGGTCGTCCTATCACTGGGCGACCGCTTTTTGTTTGTGCTAACGACGATTACCCGCCGCGACGGGCGCGCAGCAGCGCCCCGATCCAACGGAAGGTGAACACATTGACCGCCGCTTGCAGCAGGCGCTGACCGAAGTTTTTCTCGCTCTCCATGTTGGCCGCGTCGGTCAAGATTTCGCGCCCCATGTTGACCTTACCGCGCTTGATTTGCAGCGACGCCATCGCTTGGAGCGTGTCGCGGTGGAGTTCCTTCTCACTCAGTTCTTGGAAGGTATTGGCGGCATCAACATACAGGTCGTAGGCGGCCTCTTTTTCACCCTTGCTGGACAGCACGCCCGCGAGATTGCCCTTCACCATCGCGATACGCTTGGGGTCGCCCAACCCCTCAAACACGGCCAGCGCGTCGCGCAGCTCGTTGGCAGCGTCATCGTAGCGGCGTTGGTCACGGGCAATCACGCCGAGGTTGGCGCGCATCTCGGCGGCCATGTCGCTCTTGCCTTCTTCTTCATAGGCGGCCAGCGCCTTCTGGAAGGCGGCGGCCGCCTCGGCATGCGCGCCGCGGTTGTATTTCTTCATGCCCTCGTCGTGGTACATCTGGGCGGTAGACATTGGGGTACTCCTCAGTGCGATAATGGCAGCATGATATAACGTTATTTTACGCTAAAAGCGCTCAATGGTTGCTTGCGCTTTGCGTTCGGCTAGCCATGCGCTGAAGGCCTGCTCCTGCGCGAGGGCGAGGTTTTCATCGGTGACGGGACGCTCCTCAAAGGCCAGCGTCTCGACAATGTGCCAGCCGAGGATGGTCTGGACCGGGCCAGCCATTTGCCCCGGCTGGAGTGCGAAGGCCAATTCTGCCAGTTCTGGTGTGGTCAGGTCGTCACGCACGAAATAACCGAGGTCGCCGCCGCTGTCCTTGGTACTGACATCGCGGGAATATTGGGCGGCCAACTGCTCGAACGGTTCACCGGCTTCTAAGCGCTCACGGATGCTCTCGGCCTCGGCCTCGCTCTCCAATAAGATGTGGCGGGCGCGGACGGCAGGGATTGTCCCGCCAACTTCTTGCTCGGTCAGGACGGCGGTGCGGACTCGCGAAACCAGCAGGCTGCGCCCCACCGCCTCACGCAGTTCGGCCTCGGTGTAACCGTTGGCATCCAGCCATGCTTGCCAGCCGCCCGGCGCAGCCTGCTCAGATTGGGTCTGCATCAATGACATTTCATAGTCGAGGTCTTCATCCGAGACGGTGACCCCCAGTTCAGCGGCGGCCTGCTCTAAAATGACCTGCTCGATGAGTCCATCGATGATGGCGTCGTCGAGGGCGGGATCAGGTGGGGTGCCGGGTAGGGTTAGGCGGGCGCGTTCGGCCTCGAACGCCTCACGAGATATTTCGACCCCATCGACCCGCGCCACAATCGGCGGGAGCGGTGTGGGCTGGACGACGGCGGCGGTCGTGCTGGTCGGCACATCGGACGGCGACGCGCCACAGGCGGTCAAGCCGATGGCGAGGATAGACAGCATCAGGGATAGGCGCAAAACGCTCAAAACACAATTACTCCACACAGAGACGGATTTATCCCCCGATTATGGTCGGTGTGGGGTGGCTTGGCAAGTAGGGGCGCAGCGCGCTGCGCCCAGAAACGGCGTCGTCACAGCCGAAACGTCTTACTCCGATTTGAGCGCTAAGACTGGCGTCATGCGGGCGGCGCGCAGCGCGGGCAGCAGCCCCGACACCACGCCGACCGCCGTCGCCAGCGCGATAGCAAAGGCCGTTAGCTCCGGCGGGATGACCAGCAGGTCGGCGTTACGGAACAGCTCCGGGTTGATGGGGAGGAACATCGCGCCGCCCGACCCGTCCCCGGCGGGCATGTTCCGCAGCGCGGTGTTGGCGACGTTTTGGAGGAAGTAGCTTAAGGCCACGCCCGCCGCGCCGCCGCAGAACCCGACCAGCGCCGCCTCGATGAGAAAGATGGTCATCACGTCACGGTCGGTCGCGCCGATGGCCTTCATTAGGCCAATCTCTTTGGTGCGCTCCAAAATCGCCATGGTCATGGTGTTGGCGACGCCGAAGGCCGCCACCAGCAGCGCCACACTCCCGACCGCGCCCAGCATTAAGCGCATCGTGCCGAAGAACTGGTTGAGCTGGTTGAGGAAGTCCACAACGCCGCCGACCTCGTAGCCCATCTCGCGGATGGCGGCGGCCACCTCGGTGGTGGTCTCACGGTCACGCGCCCGGACGGTGATGCTGGCAAACTGGAAGGTTTCGGGGTCGAACGGCGTTCCGCTGGTGAACTCGTTGTATTCGATAACCTCTTGGATGGGCATCAGGATGGCGTAATCGAATGACGGGTTGGGCGCAAGCACGCCCACCACGTTTAGGTCAACGTTGCGCGGCTGGGGGTTGTCGCTGGTGTACTGGTAGACCGTCAGGCGGACGGGTGTCTCGTATAGGTCAACCTGAACCGGTTCGAAATCCTCGGCGGTGGGGTCAAAGAAGTTGCGCCCGACCTCCGACCCAACCAAGACCTCGCCCTCTTCTAGGCTGATGATGCCCTGCGCCGCTTCTAGGCCGAGGTAGGAAATCAGCGATGGGTCGATGCCCTGCACTGAGCCGTAGCCGGTGTAATCCCCGGCGCGCATCTCGCCGCCGCCCTCCATGTAATTGGTCGGGACGACCAGTGAAACATTGGGGATGTTATAAAGTTGCCGAACCAGTGCCACGTCCAGCTTGGGGAGTTGGTCAAACGAGACGTTGCGGCTGTAGGCGGGGTAGACCTGCATCTCGGTCAGCGAGGCGTTGCTTCCGATGTCGTTTTCGGCGGCCTGCTGCAAGCCGATGGTGATACTGATGAGCAGAATCACCGCCGCTGTCCCGACCAGCACCCCGCCAGCAGTCATCACGAGCCGGGCGCGGGCGCGCATCAGGTTGCCTACAGCGAGCGTAAAGAGTTCATTCATGGGGCGGGTTCCTCGGTCTGTAGGTCTATGGGCTGCGACAACTCTATAACGTCGCTACCGCCCACAAGGTTTCATGCCCGATTATACGCCCGAAACCGTATCACTCAATCAGGCGGCTTACCGCCCTTTATCCTTTGGCTTTAGAACCAAAACCATGAATAATTGAGGTTTATTTTTTCGTAAAATCAATACTGTGACAATCTTAACTATCAAAATCCAAACCTTGTGTGTTAGACTTAGTAATATCAACTTACCTTCTAGGGCTATCGGTGCCATGTCGCCCATCAAAACCATCCGCTACTACTACCTTCTGGCGCTGATTATCATCGGGATGCTGGTCGTCGCCTCCTATGTACTCATCGAGGCTTTGCTGCGGCCACACAGCCCCTTGCACCCCTCCGAGATGAGCCAACATATCCACCGCATTGAATGGGTCGTCGGCGCGGTTTTCTCGGTGATGTTGGTGGCGCTGGTGCTGATTGCCTTGTTCATCTTCCACCCAATGGAACAGATGATTAAGCGCAAAGCGGCGAATTTGCAAACCGAGATTGCCAAGCGCGAACAGGCGCACGCCGAGCTGGAGCGCTTCTTCAGCCTCGCGCTGGACCTGTTGTGCATCGCTGATACCGATGGTACGTTCCTCAAACTTAACCCGCAGTGGGTCAACACCCTCGGCTACCGGCTGGATGAGTTGGAGGGCAAGCGTTTCCTTGACCTCGTACACCCCGACGACCTGCCCGCCACGCTGGAAGCGATTGCCACCCTCGGCACACAGACGCCAATCCTCAACTTTACCAACCGCTACCGCTGCAAGGACGGCTCATACCGCCACATCGAGTGGCGTTCGCAGCCGCACGGCAAGCTGATTTACGCTGCCGCCCGCGACATGACCGCCATCCTCCAGCACGAAGCCGACCTGCGCCAGAGCGAGGAGCGCTTCCGCGCCATCTCGGAGATTACCAGCCACTACGCCTATCAATTTACGATCCTGCCCGATGGGACACTATGCCGTGACTGGACGAGCAGCGCTTTTACCGAGATCACCGGCCACCCGGTCAGCATCCTTGATGACGGCGTAAACTGGCTGACCATCATCCACCCCGACGACCAGCCATCCGCGATCCAGCGCTATAACGACCTTCTTATCGGGCGCACGACCGTGCAGGAATACCGCCTAAAGACTCCCGACGGCAAGCAGCGCTGGATCCGCGACTTCGCCCGCCCGATGTTTGACCGTGAGGGGAAGGTTGTCGGTGTCGTCGGTGCGTCACTGGACATCACTGAGCAGAAAGCCGCTGCCCAGCAGTCCATTGACCTGATTATCGAACGTGAGCGCAGCCAACTGCTCTCGGACTTTATCACCAACACCTCGCATGAGCTCCGCACGCCCCTCACCATCATCAACAGCGGCGTGTACCTGATGACCCGCACCGATGACCGTCAAAAGCGCAGCGAGAAGGCCGCACAGGTCACGGAACAGGTGGCCTACCTCGACCGGATGATTAGCCAACTGCAAGAGATGGTACGCCTGAACCGCATCCACCGGCTGGAACTGAACTCGCTCCAGCCGCGTGCGCTGATTGACCGCTTCGCCACCGACTATAAGCCCAAGAACCCATTGGTGCTGTTGGAGGTGGAGGACTGTCCTGCTGTCGGGACCATTGAGGGCGACACCGATTACTTGATACTGGCGCTGACCTATCTGGTCGATAACGCGGTGCGCTATTCGCCGGATGGGGAGCGGGTGGTGGTCTACGCCGAGCAGGACGGCGACAGCGTGCGGATTAACGTGCGCGACCGAGGCATTGGCATCGGACCAGAGCACCTTGACCGCATCTTCGAGAATTTCTACAAGGCCGACCCCGCTCGCACTCAGTCGGATTCTTCGGCGGGGATGGGCTTGGCAATGGTGCGGCGCATCATGCACCTGCACCACGGCGATGTGGAGGTTGAGAGCAAGCCGGGGCGCGGGACGGTCTTTACCCTGCGGTTTCCGCTGGTCGAGCCAGTGAGTGCACTGAACTGAGACGACTGCGGCGGGCAGTAGACGGCTGTCCGCCATTTGGTAAAAACTGTCTCTGCGCTAGAGTCGGGGTGAATGACTGCCCGCGCCGACGAGGAGGCTGACCATGCGCCATGTATTTTGGGTGATTGTGCTGGGGATGGTGCTGGTCTTGAGCGCTGCTCCCAGCGCGTCCCAGCCCGCCGACCCCATCACCGTTGAAGACTACTTGGACGTTTTGACGACCCACCCTGCGCCGCTCACCTCATTAGAAGCGCGAATCATCAGCAGCGAAGTCAACAATCGTTTTGGTGATACGCTGCACACCTTGTCATCTGATCTCATCCGTCAAGGGTTATCAGCGCTGTTTAATACCGACAGCGGATCAATTGGATTATGGTATCCCGACCTGTGGGAAAAGGCGCTGCTATTGGCTGTGCTGCGCGAAAACGAGATTGTCCTCAGCGACGGCGCAGTGATTACCTTCGACGACTATAATTTACGGGTCAGCGCCGCCGACTTCAACGGCGATGGACAGCCCGAATGGGTGGTCGATATTATCCGGGATTGTTTACTTGATGGAGGATGCCGCTACTCATCTTCTTCTCGTTCAGGCGCGTTCTATATCGATTTTGTGGTTATCGCGGGCAATACCCCGGCCAACTATCGCGTGGTTGATACGCCGCTGCAATGGTCATCGCTGCGGTATATCGGCACATATCGCCGCGACACCGCACAGTCTGTACGTTTTGAAGACATTAACGGGGACGGCATAACCGAGTGGTTGGTGATCTATACCACTCTAGAGAAGTACGGAAACATTGTGCGCCTGTTTGTCTTGGGTTGGCGAGACGGCGCGCTGTTAGACCTCGCCGCTGACCCCATCGAACATTTTGAATCCGACTATGAACCTGATTCCTATCGATCAGCCGATGCCCGTCCAAATCGGTGGACGTTCGGGGAAGATGGGGTTATCACCCAGCGCGTGAACATGACCGATAATTGGCGGTGTGTGCGGGAGGAGACCACCGAATATCGCTGGGACGGCACGCTGTTCCAGCCCAGCCCAAACGAAGTCACCTTCCCTGACACCAGCGAGTGCTGGATGCGCCAAGCTGAGGCAGCGGCCTATGACTATGATTTTGAAACCTCCATCGGCTATTATGAGCAGGCGCTCGTCTCGCCAGAACCCGCTGAATACGCGCCGTATATCGAAATTCGGCTGGCGCTGGCCTATGCGCTCAACGGGGACCTTGATCGGGCGGTCGAGCTACTGCGCGATCTAAAATCCAATCAAGAAAACGAAATGTGGTGGCTAGCCGATGCCATCCTACCTGATTCGCTGAACACCCCGACGGTCGAACAGCTCTGCTTTAATGCCTATAATTACGTCATCGACCAGCCGCTGGCTGTAATCAATACTTACTACAACATCCAGCCGGGCAGAATTGACGACTATTTGCGCGTGGATATGTATCCACCGATCAACCCGCCGGGCAATCTTGGCTGCGATGTGGTGGCACTGCTGGACCGACAGCTCGACGCCCAGCCGCTGACCACCGACGCGCCGCCCGCCCAACAGCTCGAACAGCGCTCATGGCGCATCGGTGAAACCTTCCAAGCCGATTTCAACGGCGATTCGGTCGATGATTGGATGGTCTGGCTGGACAGCGAGATGGTTCAGCCGTTTGTGTTGTTATGGGACGGTGATGAGTACCGCCACTCCACCCTCAGTCGTCGATATAACCACCTGAGCGAGACAAACGCCTATGCGCCGCCTAGCATGGGCAACACCTTTTTGAGCGTCAGATTGCCTGATGGCACGCCAGCGCTGGCAGTTCTTGATCGCGTGGGGCTTTCCGATTACTACGCCGAATTATCGGGGATGGGTAAAGGTTCGCGCCTTTGTCCGGCAGCAGATGAGCCTTCCGTGCCGCTAGAGGTGTTGTCTTTGGCTCAAGAATCCCACGAGTTCCAGCATCTCATGTCGGTTGATGTTTGCGAAACCGACTCACTCCCAGAACTTCTGGCAGGCGGGAGCTTTGAGGCATGGTATTGGTATCAGCACAGCGAAGGACTCGTCACTTACACATGGAATGCGGAATCCGGCACGTTTGAACCCCCATCACCCATGCCGACACCCGCGCTGTCAAACCTTAACGGGATATTGCATGATGCGGCGTTTGAGTATGACGGCGGGCGCTTTGACGAGGCGTTAGCGCACATCCAATCGTTAGAGGAAGGCGCTGACGGCGTAGAAGTCCTCTACCTGCGGGCGATGGTTTTAGAAGCGCTCGGCCAAGACTCAGCCACGCTCAGGTTATACGAAACCCTGAGCGCGGACGAGCCGGAATCGGTGTTGGGACGGTTGGCGGCGCTACGGATACGCTAACAGTTAACTGTTGCGGTCGAGCAGCATGTTGAACGCCAGCCGGTTGACGCGCTCCTGAAGGATATAGGCCGTTTGGGTGAAAGCGGTTGTGCGCGCCGCGCTGCTGGTGATGCGCGATGGGTCGGGGATGCTCCAGTGCAAGACCGTCCCGCTGGCCTTAATCCCGGCCATCTCGCGGGCTTGGTCACAGACCGTGATGATGTAATCGAACGGCTGGTTCAGCACCTCTTCCAGCGAACGGGTCTGGACGCTGTGCAGGTCAGCGCTGACCATGTTCCCGGCGCGTACAGCGTCGGGGTGGAGGGCGGTGGGCTGCACGCCCGCGCTCATCACCTCAAGATTGGGAGCGATGCTGCGGAGGATGGCCTCGGCCAGCGGCGAACGGGCGTTGTTGTTGGTGCAGATGAACAGCACCCGCCCGCGCAGTTGGCCGAAGTCCTCGGATGAATACCCCTCAAGGCTGAGGGCGCGCATCACGTCCGAGGCCGAGCGCTGCATGAACGGGAAATCGAGCGAGTAGTAGATGTCGCGCCCATCGGCTTGGCTGCGCTGCGACCGGACGAGGCCGCCGTCGCGCAGCTTCTTGAGGTGGTATGAGACGAGGTTCATCGGCTCACCGACCAGCTTCACCAGCTCCTGCACGCGCAGGTCGCC
>JALONW010000086.1 GCA_025454725.1 Anaerolineae bacterium | reverse complement strand
CGGCGTGCTGACCGTCGCGGACGGCGATAACGAACTGCCGCTGCTCAACAATTTCACGCTGTCGCCGTCTACCTTCACGCCCAACCAAGACGGCATAGACGACCGAGTGGCGCTCAATGCCTACCTGACCAAAACAGTTCCTATGGAGATGGTGCGCGCCTATCTGATTGATGACAGCGGCCAGCGCCTGTACATCCCGCCGCGCCAGACCGAAACCGTGCTGGGTGAGGTCGGCTGGCAGGAGTTCGACTATGAAGGCGGCGTGGACATCGGTGCAGACCCGCCCCCCGATGGGACGTATACCGTGGTGTTGGAGGCGCAGGACGCCGTTGGGCAGCGCGTTAGCCGCACCGGTGAACTGACCATCGCGCAGGGCGGCAAGCCGCGCGCGGGCATCGTCGGGCAGATTACCGGCGCAGATGTGGTGTTCAGCACCCAACCCTATGACGAGCGCTATTTCTCTGACGGCGATGGCCTCGGTGATTTAATCGAGCTGCCGAATAATCCGGCTGATGTGCGCTTAGGCGAGGTCATTGTCCCAATGGGTGACCTGTTGGTCTTCCGGTTGATCGTCGAAAACTACGGCTCCAGCCCCATCCGCACCGACGGCCCGCCGCCGGGGACGGTCTATCAGCAGGAGCAGGTGACCGCCGCGCTGAACGCCATCGAGCAGGACGGTGTATGGCGCGTCGGCATCCAGTGTGAAACGTCCGAAGAGAGCTATCCGTACCGCTGGGCGGTCGGCGCATTCGACTCGCTGCGCCAAGAGACCGACCCGACCAACGACAATGTGTATTATTATCTTGAACCGGGTGAACGGTCAGTGGTGTGGGGCGCGGTGCGCCTGAACGAGGTTGTCACGACTCGTAACCCACAAGAGTGTTGGGCTGGCCTGATTCACGAGGGCGTGGCGGTCAGTAACAACCGCATCGGCGTCCGCGACATTTCGATTGCGGGGGAATAAGCGGCGCTCATCCGTTATAATCGCGGCGAGATTGTCCCATCAGACAGGGTGCAGCTATGTCCACCGCTTATGATGTCATCGTGTTGGGCGCGGGCGCGATGGGCAGCGCCGCCGCGTACTATCTCGCCCGCAACGGCCAGCGTGTGCTGCTGCTAGAGCAGTTCGCGCTGGACCACCCCAACGGCAGCAGCTACGGCAACAGCCGCATCATCCGATATATGTACGACCACCCGGCATACGTCGGGCTGGCGAAGGCGGCTTACCCGCTGTGGCGCGACCTAGAAGCGGCGGCGGGTGAGCCGCTGATGCATATCACGGGCGGCCTCGATTTCGGCCTGCCCTCATCCACTACCTTCCAAGCGACCCTTGATAGCGTGGCGCAGCACGACATCCCGGTCGAACACCTCACGCCCGCCGAAGCGATGCGCCTTTTCCCCGCGCTGACCATCCCCGATGACCATGCGGTCGTGTATCAGGCCGATTACGGCTATCTGAACGCCTCGGCCTGCGTACGCGCTCACGTCCGGCAGGCGCAGGCGCACGGCGCGGTCTTGGTCGAACGGGCGAAAGTGGTATCGGTGTCGGCGGACGCGCACAGCGCCACCGTGACCACCGCCGAGGCCGTTTACCGCGCCGCCCGCCTCGTCATCACGGCAGGGGCTTGGACAAAAGAGGCGCTGGCCGGGCTGGGTCTACATCTGCCGCTGGAAGTCCGCCGCGTGCAGTATGCGTTTTTTCATCCCACCGACCGGGCGCGCTATCAGCCGCCGAATTACCCCGTTTTGATTCAGCACACGGGCGACTCGTTCATCGGGCTGCCTTACAGCATCCCCGACGATGGCGCGCACGGTGTCAAATTTGCCTACCACGACGGCCAGCCGGTCTCGTCTGCCGATGGGGTCAATCGCACGCCGGACGATGACCTCGCCGACAGCCTGCAACCGTTTTTCCGGCGCTACCTGCCCGGTTTGGTCGGTTTACCGGCAGCGGGCGCGCACGTCTGCTTGTATACCATGACGCCCGACACCCATTTTGTCATCGACCGCCACCCGCTGTATGCCCACATCGCCTATGCGACGCCGTGCAGCGGCCACGGCTTCAAGTTTTCGAGCTGACCGTTTTGGGGAGATTGCCGCACGATGAACTTGTTGGTCAACGCCGAGTTTGATGAGCCGACGCTGGTCGAGGCCGTCGTGAGCAAGGACGGCTACAGCCGCTTTCGTGTGCCGAGGGCGTGGCAGGGCGGCGTCCTGAGCGTCCCCACGCCGTTCCGCTGGATTAACCGCATTCCCGAAGGAGCAGCGCACACCGGCGCACGCAAGCTGTCTGGAGTGCGGTCATTCCATGTCTACTACGATTACGGCACGTTTAGCGCGTGGCTGTACCAGCGCGTGCCGGTCACGCCGTCCACCCCGTTGAGCGGCGGCGCGCACGTCTACATCGAAGGGACGGACGGGGCGGTCGCCCGCGTGGGGATTGACCCATTGGGGGGCGAAAACCCATTTGCGCGGACGGTCGTCTGGTCTCCGTGGGCGACGCAGCGCGATGCGTGGACGCCGTGTGCGGTCTCGGTCGGTGCAGAATCGGCCAGCGTGACGCTGTTCCTCTACGCGACCCAGACCAATTACGTAGACCCAAACGGCGTGTACTGGGACGCCGCCTTCGTCAACGGCACACCGCTAGGAGGGGAATCACAATCCGGCATGCAGACGGTAAAACTGGCCTATAACATGCGCTTCCGGGCGGGACCCGGCACGCAGCACACCGAAATCGCCCGTTTAGAGCGCGGGACAACCGTCACCCTGCTGGCGCGCAGCCTTGATGGACTATGGCTGTGGGTCGAGGCGGAAGGGCGTCAGGGTTGGCTGGCGACCCAGTTCATCACCACGCCAGACCGGGTGATGGGCCTGCCGGTCATGAAGTGATGTGTTGGGAGTGATGAGGTTAACGCCTGACCCTATGGCGCGGTCAGGCATTTTTTGGGGGGAAAACCAACAGAACCTTACCCCTGCCCCTCTCCCTAGAAGAGGGGTTTTGATACGACAGGTGGGCATCTCCCTCTCTCAGGGAGAGTGGGTTGGGGGGTGAGGTTCTAAAACGGCCCGAAGGCGTCGCCGTTGTCGAGCAGGATGAAGACTTGCGCGATGGTGACATCCAGCACCAGCGTTCCACCCTCGACGCGCTGGAGGTTGAGGTCGGCGGCCTGCTGTGGGGTGCGGGCGTAACCCAGCGCCGTTTGCAGCGTCGGCTCAGAAATCCACAGCCCTTGGAACACCTCGGACGGCAGGCGCAGGCCGTCCGGCGGGGCCAGCGGAGGCATGATGAGTTCCATGGGCGTACTGGTAAACCAGTAGCGCCCCGGCACGTTCCCGCTGGGCTGAATGCCCCATGTCTCGCCAGTGTCTTGACGGCGGTACATCACCCCGCCCTCGAACACCTGCACATCTGCCGCGAATCCGAAGCGCTCTTGCAGCGCGCACCCAATCCGGCGCGAGACGTTCGGGTCATCTTGCCAGCGCGTGCCGAAGGCCGGGTCGATGGCGATGGTGCAGTTTTCGGCGCTGTCAGCAGGCGGCGCGGTCGGCTGGACAATCAGCGGCACGTCGTTATCGCCTCGCGCCTCGCCCAAGAACACCCCGACATACGGCGTCTCGGTCGGGGTGAGGGTGGCCGGGAACGCCGTCGGAGTGACGGGCTGCGCCTGCCGGGTGGCGAGGCGCTCGGCCCGGCTGAGGGTGGGCGGCAGTTCGACCGTCACCAGCACGCGCACGGCTGCAACGGGGGTGACGCCGGGGTCGGGCGCGGCGGGGGTTGTCCCACCGCACCCGACCAGTGCCAGCGCCGCTGCGACGATGAATGACCAAAGGCGCATCCTTATTCCCCCGCCCCGGTCACGGTGAACTGGTCGCCCGCGCTGCGCCCGTAGACCTCTGGGAAGTAGGTCTCATAAGCGGTGCTTGGGATGACGTTGTAGATGCCCGGCACGCTGGCACGCACAACGTAGCGGTAGGCATAGGTCCCCGGCGCGATGTAGTCCGCGCTGATGACGACCTTTTCGTCGCGGAACTGCTCATCGACCCACCACGACAGCCACCAGTCCTCGCCTTCAGTGGTTGGGTCGTCGATGCTGCTTTCCGTGCCGGTCTGCTGGTTGGTGGCGAGGCCGGTATCCACTGGCTCTGTCCCCGCTGGGATGGGGTCTTCGATGACGACGTAGTAGGCTGGGTTCGCCACCGTCAGCGTGAGTGTCACCTCAATCAACTGGCCGGATTCGGCGCTTTCGATGGACCCAGAGTCCGCGCCATCCAGCACGCGGTACGCCCGGTCGATGCTGAAGCCCCGGCTGACTGCATCAACCTCTGACACGGGGACGAACGGGTTGAGGTAGGCGGTGTAGTACAGCGCGCCGTCGCCCGCCCCACGGTCGATGACCAGTGGGTTAGGTGACTCGGCGTTGAGTTCGCCCACCGCCAGCGTGAACACCTGCGCCAGCGCCGCCGAATCGGGCGTCATTTGCCCGCCGGTCAGCTCATCGCCGTTGAGTGTGACGCTGTACGTGTAATCCGGCGCGTTTTCGTTGGTCGCCACCATCCAATCAACCAGCGTGTCGAGCGCCCACGCGGTCTCTTGGGTCGATTCCCACACATCGCCCCGGCGCGCCACCATCAGCCAGCGCACGGCGTTGGGCAGCAGCGGCTCGCTGGCGTTGTAGCCGACCAGCGCCTTGAGGACAATCGCGGTGGTGCGGGTGTCGCTGCCCCAGTTGAAGCGGTCACGACTGGCCTCGCTCCACTGCGCGCCGTTGGCCGTGATGACGGCGGCGTTCATGAGCGAGTCGCGCAGGGCGGGCAGGCGCGGGTCTGAGCCGTTGGCGTCCTGCATCGCCATCATGAGCAGCGCCTGACCATACAGGCTGATGTTGTCGGGCGCACCCTCGCGCAGGCCGCTGAAGTCGTACAGGTTGCTGATGGCCGCGCCGACCTGTGCGCCGCGCCCGGCTTGGGTCAGGGCGTAGGTCATCAGCGCGGCGCGGTTCATCTGCCAGACCTCAAGGTCGGGTGTCACGCGCAGCACATTGAGCAGGTAGGCGGCGCCCATCTCATAGACGCCGCTGTCAACGGCGAACCCGGCGGCGTTGGCCTCAGTCAGCGCCAACATCACCCACGCGCTAGTCAGGCCGTCACTGTTCATGGTCTGGTACCAACCCCAACCGCCATCGACCTTCTGGAGCGCGGCGAGGCGCTGGAGCGCGAGGTTAATCTCTCGGTCGTAGATGCCCAGCGCGTTGACCGGCGTCCCCGTGACCAGCAGCGCTTGGCGACCGGCAAGGTTCGCCAACAGGCGGCTTGCGATGGCCTCGGTGCAGGTGCAGGTGAACGTCCTGAAGCCGCGCACGCCCTCGACCGCGCTGATGGCCAATGATGGCTCAACCCGCACGGTCAAATCGCCCTGTGTGACCGGGTAACGGGTCGGCAAGCTGACCGATTCGACCCGTGTGGCTGCGTCGAGGAGCGCGCCGCCCGTCCCGACGAATTCCTGTACCTCGAAGCGATAGACCGGCAGTATACGGTTATCACCTTGACCAAAGGCCGGGCGGGTGGCGTCTTGGAAGCCGCCGCCGTCCACGCTGTAGACCAATTCGACCGATTCGACATCCTCGACGGTGGCTGCCCACTCGACGCGGGCGGTGCTGCGGGCGGGGACGGTCACGGTCTGCACGGCGTCGCTATCCAGCGTCAGGCCGGTCTGGATGAGTGTGACTTCGGCCTCGATGTCCTCATCGGTGTTGTTGTTGACCACCGCCGCGAGTGTCGGCTCGTCGCCCGCGACGAAGAAGCGCGGCGCGACTGGGCGGATAATCAGCGGCTTGGTCGAGAGCAGGTCATCGGTGGCCTGTCCGACCAGCATTGGCGCGCCGTTTCCACCCGCCGACAGCGCCCGCACATCTAAGCGCCATGTGGTCAAGTTGTCGGGCAAGTCCACGCTAAACGTGGCGATACCGTCGGCATTGGTCTCTAGCTGACCGTTCCAGAACGGCGTATCGACGAACTCCTCGCGCAGTTCGAGGATGCCCGCGTCACCGCCACCGCCACCGCCGCCGCCCTTAATCACATCGCGGGTGAACTGAGTGATGAGGTCCGTGTTGAGGGTGAGCGTGCCAGCCGTCAACAGGCCGAGGCGCTCGCCGCCGTAGAAGTAGTCCAGCAGCGGGATATTGTATGGCTCGCGCAGAGAGAGCGTGGCGAGGTCGGTCAGGCCGACGCCCAGCTCGGTCTGGACGGGCAGGCCGTCCTCGTTGCTGGTGTGGACGGTGTAGGTGATGGTCTCTTGCGGCGCGGCTTGCGACCGGTCGGCGCTGATGTCCACGTCCAGCCGGAACGGGGCGTTATCGACCGGCAGTCGGATTAAGCCCATCCGGAAGTCCGCGACCGGGTTGGTCTCGTCCACGCCCTTGACCAGCAGCACGCTGACGTACACGGTCGGCGCGTAATCCAATTCAATGGGCAGCCGGTAGACCGTCGAGTTGCTTTCCAGCGTCAGGCGCTCGGTCTTGATGACGCCTGACCGCTCGACCGTCACCAGCGCCTCGACCCGCCCGCTGAACGGCGACGTAATAAGGATTTCGGCGGTGTCGCCCACGCTGTAGCCAGTCTGGTCGGCGATGAGTTCGATGGCGGTGCTGTTCTCAACGCGCCACGGCACATAGGCCGAACCCGACGCCCAGACATAGTTGGACGAAACAGCCTCGCGCCCCTCAGAGTCGGTGGTGCTGCCGGTAATCTTGTAGATGCCGCCCGTGGGCGGGGTGAAGGCGAAGCTGGCCGTGCCGTCCGCGCCGGTTGTGACTGTGCCGCTGGTGACGGGGATTTCCTCAACCTCGCTCTGCCAGATGATGCTGCCGCTGTACGGGTCAACCGTTTGGATGCTGTTCCAGCGGCGCTCGACCACCTCAACGTTGACCTCTTGCCCAGCGACGGGCTGGCTGTCCCAGTCCACCACAATCAGGTCAGCAATGCTTTCCGCGCCCTCGTTTGCCACGAAGTCACGTGCCGTCACGCCGACATAGACCTCGGCTTGGTGGACGACCACCTCGGTACGCCCAGACACGAAGAACCCAGTTGAATCGCTGACGCTGGCCTCGACGAGGTAGACCTCGCTGCGGTTGGTGTTCTCGCGCTCGGTCTCAATGGGGACGCTCAGAACGCCCTGTTCATCGGTTTCATCGCTAATCGAGTTGTAGAAGTCACCCGGACGCCGCCCGCCGCCGTCGGCGTCGTAGTCATAGAACGAGTAGCGCCCCGACCCGGTGTAATTGAAGAAGTACTGGCGAGACGATGTGTAGACATCGACTTTTGCGCCGTTGACCGCGCCGCCGAAGAAGTAGCGCGTGCTGACCTCGGCTTCCAGTTCACCGCCGCGCACGACCTCGGCAGGCGCGTCCACCGAGACCTCAAACTCCGGCAAGCGGTAGGCCGCCACATCGAATCCGGTACTGCCGCCCTCGTAGCTGTACTCACCAGAGGACGGGAGCGTGACCTCGACTTGGTAGTAACCCAGTTCGGCCTCGTCGTCGATGGGGAAGTCGGCGGTGAATGTCCCGTAGGCGCTGAGGGTCAAATCACGCTGGCTGACCGTCTCGCCCGACGAATTGCGGATGGTGACGGGGACGGTGGTCAGGTCGGGCAGCGGGTAGTCGTTGTCGATGTCCTGCCGGATGATGCCCCGGAAGTAGACGGTCTGACCGGGACGGTAGACCGGGCGGTCGGTATAGAGGTAGGCGCTGTAGCGGCGTGGGTATGGGTCAATTTCTACCGCGAAGTTGTAGGCGGCGAGGCCACCCTCCCAGCGGCTGACCACGAGGCCGAAACGGTCATTGGTGCGGACGGCGGCAGCAAGCGGGGTGTATAGGTCGGTGCGACGCCCAAAACTGAAGGTGGCTAGACCCTGTTCATTGGTCACGGCAGACAGCGCATACGGCGCGTCGAAGCCAGCGGCAGGGTAGAGCAGTTCGACTGGCAGCCCAGCCAGCGGTTGGCCGGTGTGTAGGTCGGTTGCCCATACGGTCGCGTTGTCCACGCCGTGCTTGAGGACAAGGGCGGTGTCCGTCACGACCATGATGTGGCTGAGGGGCGCGTTGGGCTCAAGCTCCGGCGCGTTGGCTTGCAGCAGATACGCACCGGTTGGGAGCGCGCCGCCGGTCAGCAGGTCAGACGGCGGCACGACCGGGGCAGACCCCGCCGAAACCGTGACCTCGAAGAAGTATTCGTCATCCAGCCCTTCAGCCACCCAGCCGATTTGACCCTCGCGCAGGGTGACTTCCCACCATGCAATCCCATTCAAGCAGGTTGGCCCGCTTAGGACGGGCATCTGGTAGCCCCGGTAGAGCAGGTCGATGATTTCGCCGGTCTGCGGCGCGCTGCGGACGCGCAGCGGGTCGGGTTCAGTGATGACGGTGACAATATCGCCCGGCTTAGTAATGCTCGGCATCGCGTCGGGGCAGTTGACTAGCCCATTGGGGTTGACCGTCTCACCTGCGGTCGGCTGTTCGCCCACGTTGACCAGCTCCAGCATCCGCGACTCGCGGATGGTTCCGGGAACCGACCATTGGCGCAGGATTTCGCCGCTGCTGGGCGCGAAAAAGTCGGTGATGTTGTAGTAATTGCTGCTCAACAGTTGGGCGATGAGGTCATCGGGGCTGATGCTGCTGAGTTGTAGGTTGACCTCTTCAACGTTGCGGTAGGTCACGAACAGCTCGGTCGCGGCGCGGTCGGCGTCGTAGATGCCTACTTCGCCACGCGGCACGTTGAGCGATAGCTCCGAGTCGAAAGACCGGGTGCGGAAGCTGAAACTCAACGGCGTGTCGATGGTGTTCCCGTAGCGGTCTGAAATGCCCGGCGCGACGCTGATGGTGTAATCGGTCTGGGCTTCTAGGCCGAACGATACGCTGTACTCGTTCGACCACTCGCTGTAGAAGCCGATGGGTTCGCGCTCTGGCGCGGGGTCGATGGTGATGAAATCCAGCAGGTTTTCGGGGTCAATGTTGCCGTTGAAGGTCAACACGAAACCATCGTAAGGCGGGACGTTGGTCGCGCCGTCCAGCGGGTAGGTGTTGATGATGGACGGCAGCGGGACGGTCAGGAAGCTGTAGTAAACAGCGGGAACTGTGCCGCGCCCGGTTATCTCGAACACCACACCGTCGTCGAAGCCGAATTCATAGCTGGTCTGTAGGGCGAGCAGCTCATCGGGCTGGAACGAGAAGCCCGCGCCGTCCTCTGACCACGTAAATTCGCCGCTGACGTTGTTTTCCGTCCCCGACTCGCGCAGGTAGAAGGCCGATTCGAGGCTGGATTGGTCAATGGGCTGGTTAAAGCGCATCTGGATAGCCGTCTCGATGTCGGCAGTCTCATCAATCGCGGGCAGCGCGTCGATGACCTGCGGCGTGACGGTCAGGAAGCTGGCGACGAACGGCTCTTCCAGCGGCGCGCCGTCAATTCCGGTCAAGCCGTCCACCGTGGCGATGATGGTTTGGCCGCCGGGCAGCACCGGGTCGGGCGTGAACTGGTAAATCGAAGTGTTCAGCCAAACGCCCGTGCCGGTCAGCGGCGGGTCAAAGGTGATGGGGCTGGGCAGGTTGGCTTGGTCGTCAAGCGAGACCAACGGCACAACCGGGCGGTTAAACGCCACGGTAACAGTGCTGGTGGTCGCCACTTCTTCCTGCCCGTCGCTGGGGGTGAAGCTGGTGACTTGGAGCGCGCTCTGCGCCAGCAGGTCAATGCCGACTGGGGCGGTTTGTTCCGCACCATCTTCGCCCTGCGCCCCGTCCACAATCAGGCGGTAGGTTTGGCCGCGCTCCAGCGGTGTTGTGAGCGTGAAAGTGAGTGCATTGCCCGCACAGGTGGTCTCACCGGCAGCGTCAGCGGGCGAGACGACCGTGACTGACCCGTCAGAACAATCCAACGGGCGGTCAAAGGTCAGCGTGACGGGCTGGTCAGCCGCCCATTCACCCAGCGGGTCTACGTCAATCAGGTTGAGCGGCACAGTAGTTTCCTGCGCCCATGATGCGCCGACGCTCATGAGCAGGACGAACACAAACAGCGCGCCAAGTGTTTTTAACCGCATCATAAAACTCCGCTGGGGTCTGCGAGTAGGTCTGTGGTGGTATACCCCCATTATACGCCGGATGAGCTATCCTCACAGGCGCATAGGGCAATCGGCAGCAGAAAAGAGGGCAAACGCAATGGACTTTCAAGGCAAACGGGCGTTGGTGACCGGCGCTTCACGTGGGATTGGGCGCGGTGTCGGGCAGATGTTGGCGGCGGGCGGGGCGCGGGTGGCCGTCCATTACGTGCGCGACGCGGCGGGCGCTCAGGCGACTCTCGGCGGCTTGGCGGGGGACGGTCATGCGGTCGTGCAGGCCGACATCGCTGATCCCGCGCAGGTCAAGCGCATGGTCGATGAGGCAGCAGACGCGCTGGGCGGGCTGGATATCTTGATCAACAACGCCGGAATTTACACCGAACACCCGATTATGGAGACCGATTACGACGAATGGCTGCGGCAGTGGAATATGATCATCCAGACCAACTTATTGGGCGCGGCCAACGCGATTTTTTGCGCCGTGCCGCACTTCGTCCAGCAGGGCGGCGGCGCGGTGGTGAATGTCTCGTCACGTGGGGCGTTCCGGGGTGAGCCGCTGGGACCCGGCTACGGCGCGAGCAAGGCCGGGATGAACAGCATGGGGCAGTCCTTGGCGCTGGCACTGGCTCCGCAGAATATCCACGTCATCACGGTCGCGCCCGGCTGGGTTGAGACTGATATGGCGGCAGAACACCTCGCCAGCCCCGCCGGTGATGCCACCCGCAATCAAAGCCCGTTCGGGCGGGTCGCTAGCGTGGACGATGTGGCTTATGCGGTGTGTTTCGCCGCTAGTGACCGCGCCAAGTTCATGACCGGTGCGGTCTTGGATGTGAACGGCGCGTCATATCTGCGGACGTGAAATGCTCAGAGGTTGCTTGTAAATACGCGCCTCGCTCGCCGCTGGAGGCTCAAGCCTCCAGCTATATGAAGGAGCCAAGCCCACTAAAGGGGCTATTTTTGATTGAGGTGAACCTCATTTCAGGCGCAAAAGCGCGCCTTTAGAAATCCTATCAGCGGACAGGGCAGGCCCCGTCCCTACACGGCGGATCACCCCGCGCCATTTTCACCTGCGTGCGGGAAAATTTCCTCGTGTAGGGACAGCACCTGTGCTGTCCGCGCTGTCCATCTCGAAAACATTGAGAGGTTTACCGGGTGCAATCTCCGTATTGATTTGTAAAACTGCATGAACCCCAAGCGAATCGTGGGCGAAGCCTTGTTAAAGGCCTTTACAAACCCCCTTTCAAGGCGTGCCGGGGCGGTACAGGTAGAAGATGGGGAAGATGCTCCCGTCTATTACCTGTTCGACGCTGCCCTCGTAGAACGAGATGAGACCATACATGACCTCACCATCTGGCCCAGTGGTGCGGTTGGTGCATTCGATGGTCTGGTAGGCGGGGAAGACAGCGTTCGCGCTCATCCCCTCGTCGTAAAACGTCCAAGTTTGCGAGCCATCGGACGCATCGAGGACGAACGTACCGCCAGAGCCGGTGATGGCTCCGGTAATGGGCGTGTCGAAACGAATGGGTACGAGCAGGCTGCTGCCGCTCAAAAACTCGGCGGCTGACCCCACCACGCTGAAATTTCCGTTGACGGGGTTAGGTGTGTTGGTGATAACGAACCCATTCGAGAAATGCTGGGTGCCGACCACCTGCCCCGTGACTGTGCCGCTGTCGCTGATGACGAGTGTGACTTCTCCCTCCACCTGCGGTTCGACCATGAAGCTCATGGGGTCACTGCCCACCTGCTGCCGGTCCATGGCGACCCATTCCCCGGCGAAGCAGTTTTCGCCCAGACACGCGGCTTCACGGAAAGTTAGCGTGGCGGCGGCGTCTTCGTCGGTGTCCCAGCCGCGCACCAGCATTAGGTAGATGTCTGGCTGTGTCACCTCACATAAAGTGACGCCTTCGGCGGTGATTTCTGTGCCGTCGGGCAGCATGGCGCGGTAGCCCTTCGATTGGCCGTCGGTCAGCGCGATGTTGATGCCCCGGCCTCCTGCTGGGATGGGGACGGTGATCCTAACAGGTTGGATGGACAGTGGGGAGGCCTTTGCCAGTTGGTTATGGGGCAGTACCCCCGCACGATACGCTTCGAGTGCGGGCGGGTAAGCGGGTTGGTAGCGCAAGCTGCGGAGCTGTGTCATCCGACCGTAGGCCAGCATCAGCGCTGGGCTGGGCTGTAACCCCTCGACATAGCGAATCTGTTCATCGCGTGTCCGAGGCATATCGCGGACGAGGCGCATCACCGCGCTTTCGCCCAAGTGCTGACCCAAAAAGTTGAAGAACCAGAAGTTTTCGTATTCGTAGATGAAGGGCGTTTGGTTGCTGATGTTGTAGAAGTCGCGGATGTTGGCGTCCAGCGGCGCACCGACCGGGGGATAGAGGCGCGAGGCCAGCCACTCGGCAGAGCCTTCTACCCACCATCTGTTATCGTCTGAGGTGCCGGGAGGAACGGGGAGCGACGCTGGGTTGACAACGAACTGGAAACAGTGGGCGATTTCGTGCGCCAGCGTAAAGCTGAAGGCCGCGCCGAGGCGGTTTTCTGGCCGAGGGTAGATGAATACATCACAATTATAGGGGTCTGAGGCGTTGGTGTTCAGGCCTGCGGCAGCGAGGGTGCTGGGGCGCGGCGGGGTGTTCGAGAACATGACGTGTAGGCTGGGCGGCTGTATCCCAAACAGGCTGCTGTAGCGCGACAGCGTGCTGTTGAGAACCCGACGAATGACGGTCAATTGTTGGGTGGCCGTCGAGGAGGGATAGGTGATGGTATGGGTGATTCCTTCAACGATGATGGTTTCGCTGATAGGGCCTTGCGCGGAGATAATACTGATGATTTGGCTGAATACGATAAATAGGAACAGGATTCGAATACTGCGATGGGTGTACATGGTGTGTGTTTAACCTAATCTGGCAACACAATGGGCGATAGGGACAGCATAATATATTTCTTAACACGCCGCTGGCCGATTTACGATCCAACATAACGCTAACGCGGTTCTATGACGCAACCACGCCGTGCATCGGGTATAATTCTGCCATGTACGGCGTTTCTTTCTTGTTTCAAGACACCACTAGGAGACACACGATTATGGCAACACGCAACGCTACCGCCACATGGACTGGGACACTCAAAGAAGGCACGGGCGCACTCGAATTTGGGAAGCAGAACCTCGGCTACAACTTTGTCAGCCGGTTTGAAGGCAGTGATGACACCAACCCAGAAGAACTGCTGGCTGCTGCCCATGCGGGCTGCTTCTCGATGGCGCTGAACGCTGCGCTGGAGCGCAACGGCACGCCCGCGACCTCGGTTGTGACGACTGCCAAGGTTCACCTCAGCAAGGGTGACGCCGGTTTCGCCATCAGCCAAATTGACCTTGAGACCACCGCCGAAGTTCCGGGCATCGACCCTGCCAAGTTCCAAGAGATGGCCGAAGCCACCAAGACCGGCTGCATCATTTCGCGGGCGCTGTCGTCCGTCCCGATGACGCTGCACGCCACCCTCAAGTAAGCCGCGCTGCCCCTGTCCTATTTCGGGATGGGGGCGCTTTTGTCCTACCACCGCCCCAACGAGCAAGAAAAACGGAGTCCGTTATGCCAGAAGTCGCCATCACAATT
>JALONW010000455.1 GCA_025454725.1 Anaerolineae bacterium | reverse complement strand
GCCATCGCCAGCGCTGCGACGGCGACCGCGGTTTTGCCCGCGCCGACATCACCTTGAAGCAGGCGGTTCATCGGCACGCTGGCGGCCACGTCGCGGCGGATGTCGTCAATCGCCCGGCGCTGCGCCCCGGTCAGCGGGTACGGGAAGACCTCGCTGATGAACGGCTCCAAGAAATCGTCGTTGACCGGCAGCGGCAAGCTGGGAATCGCCTGCGCCTCGCGCCGGTTGCGGAGGATTGCCATTTGCAGCAGAAGCAGCTGGTCGAAAGCGCGACGCTGCTGGGCGTGACTCAGATGGTCGTGGCCGTCGGGGAAATGGAGCTGTTTGAGCGCCCAACCGAGGTCGGCCAATTCTGTGCGGTCTAACACCGACGGCGGGACGTAATCCGGCAGACGGTCGGCCCAGTACGCCAGCGCCTCGCGCATCAGGCGGCGCATAATCCGCCCCGACATGCCCTCGGTCAGCCGATAGACGGGGACAATGCCCGGCGTCCGCAGGTTTTCCGGGTCGATCTGTTCCCATTCGGGGTTGCCCATCTGGAGCCGCCCCTGATACGCGCCAATCATGCCGTGCAGCACGAACTGGGTTTCGGGCTGGAAGGTGCGCGTTAGGTAGTGCTGGCCGAAAAACGTCACGGTCAGCGTCCCCGTGCCGTCGGTGAACTCGACCACCAAATCTTTGCGCGCCCCTTTGACCACGCGCAGATCGGCGCGCCGGACGGTGGCGATTAGCGTGGCGATGGTGCGCGGCTGAAGTTTGCCAATCGGCAGCAGGCGGGTGTAATCGTCATAGCGGCGCGGCAGGAAGAACAGCAAATCTTGGATGGTATTCAAGCCAAGTTTTGCCAGCATTTCGGCCTGTTTTGGCCCAATACCCCGGATGGTATCGACCGGCGCGGTTAATCCGCGCAAAATGTCGGCGTCCTGCGCCGGATCACCCGCACGGCGCGGCTGGCGCGGCGGCTTGGCGAGGCGCACCTCAAGCGGAATATCGAGTTTGCCGGTGTACTGCGCCTCGATGGGGTCGCTGGTGTCGAAGCTCGGCTCCATCATGTCATGGGCGTGATCGTCATCGTCCCCACGCCGACCATACGGGCGCGGGCCGCCCCGGTCGGGCTGTTTGCCGCGCCCAGCGTCTTGGCCTCGGTTGGGGCGCTGTTCCGGGCGGTTGGGTTTGGTGTTCTGCTGATACTGGCGTTCCGGCTGATTCGGGCGCTGCTCGGCGCGGGGCGCATCGGGACGCTCACCCTTGCCGCGCTCACGTTCGCGGCGCTCACGCGACTGGTCTTTATTTTCCTCACGTGGGGGCTGGTCACGGCGCGGCGGGCGCTCTGAGCGCGGTGCTGACTCGGCGGGGCGCTCTTGGCGCGGTGGCTTCTGTCCCCCCTCACCCTGCGATGGGACGGGGAAATTGTCGCGGCGCGGAGGACGCTGCGGCGCGGCGGGCGGCTCTGAGACAGCCTCAGAATCACCCGATGCCTCGCCCGGCTTGGCCGGGCGGGCGAAGATTCGGTCCAACATATAGCCGACCAGCGTCAGGCGTTCGGCGCGGTCATCGATGCGGTCATACCCGCGCAGGAGTGAAGCCAGCTCATCGATGAGGCGGCGCTGTTCCGGGCGGCGCGCCTGCTCGTAGGCCTGCTGCGCCCAGATTTCGCTGAAGGTGCTTAACCCCCCGACCACGGCGCGGTTGTTCGCGCCCTGCTCACGTTCTAACTTTAGGATTTTGACCAATGTTTCTATAGGCGATGGCATGGATGTAAAAGCTCTAGGCCTTCCAAGAGGCGCTGACCGAGGCGAACCCGATGGCTCCCGGCCCGATGTGCGTCCCCAACGTCGGGCCGACACGGGTGACGATGACATCAGCGGGCAGGACATCCTTCAGGGCGTCGCGCATAGCCAGCGCGCCTTCTTCGTTGTTGGCATGGATAATGGCGAGTTTATCGAGTTTGCCCTGTTCACGCACAAACTCGTGCAGGCGCTCGACGGCCTTGCCGAAGGTGCGGATGCGGGCGGCGGCGCGGACCTCGCCCTCAACCACCTGCACCAACGGCTTAATCTGGAGCAGCGCGCCGATACCGGCAGCCGCCCAGCCTACGCGCCCACTGCGGCGGAGGAACTCCATCGTCGAGAGCGCACAGTACAGCGCCTGATTGTTACGCACACGGTGAATCGCGTCTAGGGTGGCTTCCACGCTGCCGGTCTTGGCGGCAGTCTCTGCCCCGACAACGAGCTGGAAACCCATTGCCATGCTCAGGTTGCCGCTGTCAATCAATGTGTAGCGGTTGGCCGGCAAACCCGACCCGCCGATGCGAAACGAATTATAGGTCGCGCTCAGTTTGGCGGGCGTCACCACTGCAATCAGATGGTCGGCCCCCTCGATGTGCTTGTGAATCATCTCCTCGGCCAGCGCGGGTGGCGGCGCGGCGGTGGTCGGGTGGGTCGTCATGGTCGGCAGATTGCGGTAGTACGCCTCGCGGTCAAGCTCTTTGCCGTCGTCGGCGAAGCTCTGCCCCTCGTAGTTCACGAAGCACGGCACGACCGCGATATCATATTTATCGATGACTTCCTTGGGCAGGTCAGCCACGCTGTCGGTAATCAGCTTAATCTTTGTAAAGGTCATGGGTTTCTTCCCTTTCGGCACTGAGGATAACAAGGCCGCCCGCCTGCGCGCCGATGAGCGCGGCCAGCGACGGCGAATAACTACATAAAGTGATGGGCTGGCCGGGAAACAAATCGGCCAACCGGTTGATAAGCAGACGGGTCGTCTCACTGCGTTGGGCGCTCTCTGGCTGAACAATGACCGCCTGTTCGACAGAATCGAAGCCCGACGCAAATTCGATGAGCTGTTCGACCACCTGTGAGCGCGTGCGCGCCTTGCCGGTCGTCACCAAATGCCCCTCGTCAAACGTGAGCATCGGCTTGACGCCCAGCATTGATGACAAAATGCTGTGTTCGGCGGTCAGCATGTGGTTCGCCAGCATCGCCTCGGTCGATTCGACGTAGTAGATGGCGAACACCCGCGCCGCGTGCGGCTGGCGGCCACCGCCGCCTGTACCACCAGCCCCTGCGACACGCTCATTGTGCGCGAGTCAATCAGGGCGATGGGACACGACCCGGCGAGACGCTCGGCGGCGCGCTGGGCATTGGCAAAACTGGCCGACATCTGCGCCGAGGTATGGATGCTCAAGATGGCGTCAAACTGCGCCGCGCCGGCTTGGAACAGCCGATAGTATTCCTGTGCGCTGGGTGCAGCAAACTGAAGCGCCCCATGCTGCGTGCGGGCGACCTCCCACAGCTCCCGTGCCGTAAAGTCCGTCCCTTCATAACCGGTGCGCTCGTGCAGCGTCACGCGGTTGGGGATGATAGTCAGGTTGCCTAATCCCAGCGCCGCCCGATCAGGGAAAGCAGCACCAGAATCGGTGACGATCAGGACATGGGGCATGGTGGCAGGTCTCCCGCTGGCAGCCGGTGGTCTATTGCGACTAATGCGAAGTGGATTTGAACACGTCTTGCCTCGCAAACCGCTTGGGGTTCAAACCCCAAGCTATCTATTGCGACGGGAAGCCCACTAAAGGGGCTTGCCCCGTCGCTTTTGCGCTTGAAACGTGGTTTGCAACGATTAAAAACAGCCCCTTTAGTGGGCTTGGCTGCTTTTTGATAGCTGGAGGCTTGAGCCTCCAGCGGCAAACGAAGCGTGTCATTCCACATAAGGCGTTTATACTGCTATTCAACGCTGATGATATACGGGTACAGCGGTTGGCCGCCGCGCACGACCTGAATTTCGGCGTGGTCGAAGCGCTCGCGCACCTGTTCGGCCATCTTGTTGGCCTGCGCCTCGCGCACGTCCCAACCGTAGTAGACGGTGATGAGTTCGGCGCGGTCGGCCTGCGCCAGCATCAACATCTCGTGTACTACGTCCTCGATGCTCTCGCCTGACGACGCCAGTTTGTCGTCCAGCAGGCCAATAATCTGCCCTTCTGCGGTCGTCACCCCGTCCATGCTGATGGCACGGGTCGAGGTCGTCACTTCGATGGTGCGGACGATGCTGAGGGCATCGCGCATCTCGGCGGTGATGTCGTCGAGGTCCGCGCCGACGCCGTGGGCGTTGCCGTAGGCAATCAGCGCGCTGACGCCCTGCGGGAGGGTCTTGCTGGGGACGACCGTCACGCGCTTGTTCTGTGCCATCTGCGCGGCCTGCTTGGCCGTCAGGATGATGTTGCTGTTGTTGGGCAGCAGCACGATTTCGGTGTTAGGGATGCTGTTAATCGCGTTGAGGAAGTCCTCTGCGCTGGGGTTCATGGTCTGGCCGCCGCTGATGACGTAAGCCGCGCCGAGGTCGCGCATCATCGCCCGCTTGATGCCGTCGCCTGCCGCCACCGTGATGACCGCCACGCCTTCGACCACCGGCGGCGCTTCCTCAGCTTCCTTCCGCATCCGCTTGGCGAGCTGCTGCTCGTACTGAATCTGCATGTTCTCGACCAC
>JALONW010000454.1 GCA_025454725.1 Anaerolineae bacterium | reverse complement strand
CCGCTACGCCCAGATTAACGACTTCGAGCGTCTGCTGGCTGAAAACGGCACGCGCATCCTCAAGTTTATGCTGCACATCAGCAAGGATGAGCAGAAGGAGCGCCTGACCGACCGCCTGCACAGCCCGGATGAATATTGGAAGTTCAGCGCGGGCGACCTCGATGTGCGCGCCAAGTGGGACGAGTACCAAGTCGCCTACGAGGACGCCGTAAACGCCTGCACGACCGACCACGCGCCGTGGCATATCGTCCCGTCTGACCGCAAGTGGGTGCGGAACCTGACCGTTGCCCGCACAGTGCTGGAAACCCTGCGCGAGATGAACCCGCAGTATCCCCCGCGTGACCCGGCGCTGGAAGGGATTGTGGTGGCGTAAGTCCAAACAGCAAAAAAGGGCTGTCCCAATTTGGGGCAGCCCTTTTTTAGCGCGAAATCACCACTCGATGTGGATGGCGGTTGTGTCGCCCTTGCCGCCGTAGTCGCGGGCGGGTTGGGCGGGGTCGTAATAGACCTTGAAGGCCGTCCCACGCGGCAGGAAGCGCTTGCCGTAGGCGTACAGGATGCCGTAGCTCATGTCGTCGGGGTAGACCACGCTGTGGATGGTCTTGTAATGGGTATCGCTGACGCGCTCCGCCTTAATCTCACCCGATGATGGCCCACGGTGCAGCGCTTGATAGAGGTCGTCCCAGATCATTAGGACTTCCGGCAAGGTGGGCGATGTCATGTGCGGCGGCAGGGGGACGATTTCACCAATCTTCATCCCAATGGCAATCATGTTCGACGTAACGTTGACCTGTGAGGCAATCTCGTTCAGCGCGGCCAGCAGACGCTGGGTGGGATACCAGTCATGGGGGTTGACGTTGTGGATGTCGTATTTTTCCATGACCGGGCGCGTTTCCTCGCTCATCAGGTTGTCAACAAAGGCCGCGAAGTTGACACCGAGGGTTTCAGATGCGGCGTGGCTGGTCAGTTTACGCATGGTTAAAATACTCCGTAATAAAGCGAAAGGGTGAGGCATCAACAGACATATTAGGATGGTTTTATGAGTCTAAGATGAGTGTGTAGTTGTCGAAAAAACGCACAAGCTGACTTTATTGGAGTACAACCGTTTTATGTATTACCTACCATTAAGTAAAATGGTTGTAAAACCGTGCCACGCTCAGGTAAAATTACAGGTGACCTATTTCAGTCCTGATTATTAACAAAAAGATGTGACGCCCAGCCGTGCCAATTCTTTAAGAAGGCGAGCCCAACTTTATCAGCGCTTGGGCGCGCTACTCCAGCCCGGCGACGTGGTATGCATGTCGGGTGATATGGGTGCTGGCTACGTTAATCGCCAGCGAAACTGTCGTGTCAGCTTCCAAGAATAGGCGTACAATTTGCCATTAGGATACGCCTGTTTCTACATACACCGGAGAGAGAGATGAAAGCCTATCGTTGGCTGTCCCTATTGGCTATTTTCGCCTTGTCATTGCCTCTGTTCGCTGACGAAACCACGTTCAACACAGTAACCTTTAATGGGTTTCACTTCACCTATCCGGCGCACTACGCTGAAAACCTATCTGTGCGGCAGTCTGTTCCACTCGAGGAATTGTATATCGAATACAAACCGGGCGACATCATTCCTGCGATGATTACACCCCCCTCGACAGAATTTACGCTAACCACCAGCACCCCGACCATTGATCCGGCGGTGAAATCACAGGAATTTATACGCGTATACCGGGTGGCCGATTTTGCCGATTATCCATTCCATGCGGACTTCCCTTCAAGGTTGCAAGCCCTCTTGGATGAACAACCCGACCTAACGACGGTCACACTACCGGTTCTACCTTTTGATGGAATTGTCGTCAGCACACGGCACACTTATGTAGAGACAGAGACTCTGCGGGGTATCCGGTTTGTCGGGTATGAGATGCCGATTGCTGTAATGTCCTTAAGCGAGAGAAGTTATGTCTATTACTTCCAAGCGCTCAGCCATGATGGGCAGTATTATGTGGAGGCAAAGTTCCACCTCTATACGGAGGCTGTCCCAGAAAGGGGAGGAGATAACTTTGAGGAACGCTTCTTAAGTGAGGATTTTGATCAGGATGCCTACTTTGCCGAAGCTCAGACACTGTTGGACAACGCGCAGCCCTCAGACTTCATACCAGATCTGGGGTTGATTGAGTCAATTATAGATTCCATGGAAATCGAGCAGTAGGTTAGGACGATTGCTGCTCCATCAGCAGAGAAGGATCGGGGCATCTGGCGCGAGGGTAAGCCTCGCGGGGCGCAGACGAGTCAAAACAGGTTTAAGGGATAAATGTGTGCGGTGGATGGCGGACGCGCCGTTGCGCTTCCCTACGAATCGGGTTAGGCCGTAGGGGCGACCCACCGGGTCGCCCACGGCATTTGAGATTTGATGCATTCGCCCTATGGGCCTCGCGCCGGTTTGGTTGACAGACGCTCGCGCTCAGGTACAATTGCAGGCGACCCATTTTTGTACCTGATTCTTAACCCAAAGATGTGATTGCCAGCCGTGCCAATCCTCAAAGAAGGCGAACTCGACTTTATCAGCACCAGTGCCGAACAGACCCAGCGCCTCGGCGCGCGGCTGGGTGCGCTGCTCCAGCCGGGCGACGTGGTGTGCCTATCCGGTGAGATGGGCGCGGGCAAGACCGTTTTTGCGTCGGGCGTGGGGGCGGGCTGGGGCGCACGCGAGCCGATGGCCTCACCGACCTACACCATCGTCCATGAACATCGGCGCGACACCGACTCTAACCGCCTCGCTCACCTCGACTGTTACCGGCTCAACAGCGCCGAGGATGTCGAAAGCATCGGGTTTGACGACCTGTTAGAAGGCGGCGCAGCGCTGCTCATCGAATGGCCGGAAAAAATCGAAGGCGCGCTCCCTGTCGAACGACTGTGGGTGCGCCTGCGGACGGTCAGCGAGGTCCACCGCAGCGTCCATTTCACGCCGGTCGGTGAGCGCTATGTCCAGATGGTCGAGCAGTATCGCCAGTCCGTGACCGGCGCTTAGGTTGGGTCGGAAAAAACCTATGCATCTCCTGTCCCAGCTTGGCGCGATGCCCACCACAGCCCTCACATCCGGCGCTTAATCTCCCCCAAAGACCCCCTAACCATGCTGCTTGCCATTGACACCGCCACCCGACAAATCAGCCTCGCGCTCCACGA
>JALONW010000085.1 GCA_025454725.1 Anaerolineae bacterium | reverse complement strand
GATGGTGATGATGTTGGTCATGTGGCCGCTGAAGGTACTCAGCGACTGCTCGATGCTCTGTTCGTCGCCGATATCGGCGTACAGACCCTCAAACACGCTGAGTTTGCCGGCCTCGGCGGGGATGTGGAGGCCGCACTGCGCCATCGCCACCAGCAGGCCGACCGTCTTGAGCGCGACGGTTTTACCGCCGGTGTTGGGGCCGGTGACGACCATCACCCATGTGTCGGCGTCAAAGTCGATGTCCAGCGGGACGACGTTACCCTTGAGCAGGGGGTGTTTTGCGCCCCGCAGCGTGATGGTGCTGCCGGGGTGTCGCCCGGCGACTTCTGGGGAACTGCCCTGTTTGGGGCCGAAGCGCACCAGCTTGGGTTCAGCGGCGTTGATGGAGTCGGCGTAGCGCGCCTTTGCCATCACGAAGTCAATGTAGGCCAGCACCTCGACTGTGCGGACGATGCGGTCGGATTCGCCGCCCACATGGTCGGCCAGCGCCAAGAGGATTCGGCGGATTTCCTTCTCCTCCTCAAGCTGCATCTCGCGCCACTTGTTGTTCAGCTCCACCGTTTCCAGTGGTTCGATAAACAGCGTCGCGCCGCTGGCGGAGGAGTCGTGGATGATGCCGGGAATCTTGCCCTTGTGGTCGGCCTTGATGGGGACGACGTAGCGCCCGTTGCGCTGTGTGATGATGGCTTCTTGCAGGTAGCCCGTGCGGATGTTATTGCTGACGATGCGATTCAGGCGCTGTTGAAGGCGCTCAAACGCGACCTTCAGGTCACGCCGGATGATGGCAAGCCGGACGCTGGCGCTGTCCTTGACCTCGCCGCTTTCGTCGATGGCTGCGCCGATGGCGTCTTGAAGCTCTAGACACTCTTCGGCTTGTTCGGCCAAGCCCGCCAGCAGCGGGTAGGTCGTCCGCATCCGCCCCAGCGTGCGCTTGATGGTGGTCGAGCGACGCAGAGTCGAGCGGATGTCGAGCAGCACGTGTGGCTCAATCAAGATGCCGCGTGTGGCGTTGATGGCCGGTTCACGCACGTCGTGGACGCCGCCCATCGTCACCGAGACTTTGTTTTCGAGGATGGAGCGCGCTTCGGCGGTCTCCTGCTGCCACGTCTCGGCCTCATCGTAGATGATGGTCGGGCGCAGGCCGCGCACGAGGTCGGCACTGCCCGAAAACGAGGTGTGGCGGGCGAGCAGGTCCAGCACCTTGGGGAATTCGAGGATGGAAAGGGTTTTATCGTCAATCATGGTTTGGGTTGTCCCATCGTGAAGCCCGCCCAGCGCGGGGAATGCCGCTGGGCGGGGAGGTTATCGTGTTGTGCGTGTGTCGGCCACGATGGGCGCAGGACGGCGCGGTAGGACGGGTCTTATTCGTCGTCGGTCGTGCTGCTGCCGGGGGGCGTGGTCGGCGGTGTGACGGCTGCCGGGTTGGTCGGCAGACTGTTGGTTAGGTTCTCAAAGTCGAACAAGAACGGGCTGTTCGAGGGCAGCATGATGATGCCCACGTTGTCAGCCAAGCGCTGGACATACTCATACTGCACCAGCAGCGGGTTCTCGCTCAACACTTCGCTGACGAGGCGGAGCGCTTCTGCCTGCGCCGCTGCGCGGACGCGGATGGACTCGGCTTCACCTTCTGCTTCAGTGATAGCTGCGTCACGCGCACCTTCTGCACGCACGCGCACGCGCTCGGCTTCTTGCTCCTCCTGCTGGACACGGAAGGCCGCTTCCTGCGCTTGGCGCTCGGCAATTTGCACGCGCTCGATGGACTGAGCAAATTCCTCACTGCTGAAGGTCACGTTGCGGATAATCAGGTCGCTGAGTTCAAAGCCGTCCTCGGCCATACGGTTGCCCATGTCGGTGGCAATGGCTTCTTGGATGACCGTGCGGCTCTCACCATAGACGGCCTCGGCACGGAAGCGACTGACCGCATCGCGCACGAAACCGCGCAGGATCGGACGGATGAAGTCCTCTTCATAGCGGTTCTGCCAGCGCTCATGGACGAGATTCACGTCGTCGGGATTGATGCGGTAAATGACCGTCACGTCGAGGATGACCTCTTGGCCGTCAATGGTGCGAACAGTGATGGCGTCGTTTCCACCGCTGCGGTCCTCGGCTGAACCTGACATGGTGTACTGCTGCTGGCGGGTCGAGTAGATGGTCGCCTCTTGCAGAATCGGGATAATGATGTGCGTCCCGGCGCGGCGCGGTGTGTTGAGCTGGCCGGAAACGGTCTCGAAGACCACCGCCACCTGCGCCGGTTCAACGGTCAGGATGCCCCGGCTGAGGATGCTGAACAGGCCGCCGATGACGATACCGAAAATCGCCAGCAAAATACCGCCACGCGGTGGGCGGTTCTGGCTGATGGCTGTCACCACCAAACCTGCCCCGACCAGAAAGAGCAAAAAGCCTACCGTTGAAACAAGGCCCAATACAACACCAATGCCACCCATCCGAAACACCTCCGGTATATCAATATCATGCTGACAAAATCTTGCTGAGATTATATCATGCCCATAAGCTGGTTTGGCCGAATGCTCACCAACCCCCTAACCATTGGGGGGCGGGCATAAAGTGGAGGTTTGTGTTATTATCGAAGACTACGTTGACGGGGGCGCAGCGCTGCACGCTCCGGAGGGTTCGATGTCCGACACACTACTGACGCGATTATTACGAGCTGTGATGACTGTTACCCGCGTTGACCGCATTTATGCGTTCGACACCACCGCCCAATTGGTCGAGCATGTGATGGTAGACCCGAAGGCCCCCGATGTGCCGCCGCTGACCGACTTCATGCGCGGCCTCATCGATAAGGCGCTGTCCAGCGGTCAATTGGTGCTGTCCAACAACACCTTCACCGACCCGAGCCAAGCACCGACCACCAACATCGGCATCAATAACCTGCGGATTTATGTCGTGCTGCCGGTTCCGAAGGTGGGTGTGCTGTTCCTCGACCAAGCCATCGGTATGGGGGTTGTCCCCCGCCAGACCCTTGACCGGCTGTATACCACGCTGCAAGCCATCGGCGACCGTTCCGACGCCGAGGACCTGTCCGACGCCGAAATCACCGAGATGTTCGCCGTAGCTTAGTATAGCGGCACATCCCACCCCTCTATCATGACCCCGCCCTAACCATTAGGGCGGGGTTTTTATATGTCTGACTTTAGCCCAGCACCAGCACCGCCACCGCGTCGATGTAGTAGGTCTGTGGCGAGAGGTCGATGGGCTGCACCGACTCAAGACGGTAGCCCTGCCGGACGAGGCGCTGGGCGTCGCGGGCGAGGGTGGCCGGGTCGCTGCTGACGTAGACGATGCGCTCTGGCTTGAGCGCTGCCAATTCGTCAATGACCGTCAGGCTTAGGCCGTCAGGCGGCGGGTCCACGATGACGCGCTCGACCGCGCCCGCCCAACTGGTCAGCACACGTTCGGCGGTATCGTGGATAAACGCTACGTTGTCGAGGTCGCCGAGGTTGTGCTGCGCGTCGAGGATGGCGGGCATGTAGCTGTCCACGAGTGTGACTTGCCCTGCCCGCGCCGCCGCCGCACCGCCAAAGAACCCGATGCCGCTGTACAGGTCGATGACCGTCTCGCCGCCGCGCAGGTCGAGCGCCGACACCACTGTCTCGATGAGGCGGGGAAGCTGACTCAGGTTGGCGCGCACGGGGCTGCCCGCGTTGGCGCGCCACACCCGTCCCGCCACATCCAGCGACAAATATAAGTCGCCGACGAGGTTGATGGGCGTGTTGTCCGGCAGCAGCAGGTTAACGCTGAACGGGAAATCGACCTCTAGTTCCGGCGCGTCCTCCTCGTCGCTGATGGTCAGGATGAGCATGGCCGCGCCGTCCGTCCCCCGCGCCAACTTCACGCGCTGGATACGCGCATCTTCCAGCGTGAACTGGTCGAAAATTGGCACAAGGTCGGGGTGCAGGATGTGACAGACCTCGACCACATATGCCTTGCCCTGCACGGTCGAGGGCAGCGCGAGGCCGTCCGGCGTCGGGACAAAGCTAAGGTTGCTGGCGTAGCCCCATTCCTGCGGGCTGCGAAGGGTTGGCCTGAGCGCCGCCTCTAAAGTTTCATCGTCGAATCCGCCGACTCGCCCCATCTGGTCAGCCAGCACGTCCTGTTTGAGCAGGAGCTGTGCTTCATAGTCGATGAACTGCCACTGACAGCGCCCGCAGCGCCCCGGCCCAAAGTGCGGGCAGGCCGGGAACACTCTATCCGCTGACGCCTCGACCAGTGTGACGCCATCACCGAATGCCACCCGTCCGCGCTCAGACGTGATGCGTGCCATCACGCGCTCACCGGGCAGCGTGTAGGGGACGAAGACTGTCTTGCCCGCGCTGCGCCCGACTGCACTCCCGCCGTGTGCCATCGCAAACAGCTCGACCTCAACCAGCGCCGAGTCCTGTGGTGTCGGTTTGCTCATGGCGCGCCGACCCGCTGCCCTTCGTCCAGCACCGTCCCGATGAGCTGCTGGATGGGGACGGACATAAAGCCTTCTTGCGCGCTGATGCGGCGCTCGTAGACCCCGCTGGTAACAACGATGTCGTAGAGGAACGGCAGCGGCGGCTCGGCAGGGACTGGCCCAAGGAAATTGGCATCAACGGTGAAGAACTGCGACCGGTCAATCAGTTCGGTAATCAGTTCGATGGTCTCGCCGTTGACCCGCCCCTGTGCCTCGCCCCGGCTGATGCGCCCATCACGCTCCAACGTGATGATGAGGTCGGCGGTTGTGCCGTCGTCCAGCGTCGGCCCACCCCGGCGAATCAAGATAATGCGGTCGAAGCCGGGCGGGGGCGGGACAATCTCCTCCGTTGGCAGCGCCGAGATGCTGGGGTCATTGGTGGGGAAGGGAGTCTCGACGATGGTCGGATAGACGACAATTTCCAGCGTCGGGAATGGGCTGTTGACGGTCGGCTCCGCTGTTGGCATGTCCAGCGGGGTCTCGGTCGGCGTTTCACCGGCGGGAGTGGCGGCCTCAGCCGTAGGCTGTTCCGGCGTGGCGGTCGGGGTGGGTTCGCCCGCGCAGGCAGCCAGCACCAGCGCGGCGAGGACGGTAAGGATGAGTGGGATAGTACGTTTGGTGTTCATGTGCTGAAGTGTCCCCCAAAAGTCTGGCGGTAGCAAGTCAAGTTTGTACAGATTCGGTATACTATGGGCGTGGAACGAAAGGGATGGGACTTATGACATGGTTTAGGCGCTTGAGCGCGGCGATTTCCATCACGGTGGTGGGCCTATTTTGCCTCACCCTGATGGTAGCCTCCGCGCAGGATGACCCCAACCGGGCGTTCGAGGAGGCGTTACGCGCCGACCTCGACCGGCTGGCAGCGGTGGTGTTCGCGGATGTCCTGCCCGATACATGGACGGGCAATACCGACCCCACCACCTCCAATTTTATCGTAGACCTATTCTATGATAATGAACAGCTTGCCGACCAAGTTTTCGGCGTCTCGACCCGCCCCGATGAATGGTTCGGTGCGTCATCTCCCACCCGCGTGCTGGTAGCGCGCAACATCCGCCACGACCTAGAGCTTTCGGCGGACTCGTACTACGGTGGGAACACCCGCCCCGACGGCTGGCAGGGCGCGCCGCCGCGTGTGCGCTGCGACCGGGTGCTTCAATCTATCCTGTTGGTGCTGGCGCGGGACTATAACACCACGCCCAACACCATCGAGGGGGTGGTCAACTACTGCGTGGTTGTGCAGGCCGAGATTGAGGATAATATCTACGCCGACCTGCTGCCATCGGTCGGGCAGGCCATCCAGTCCACCGAGAGCATCGGTGGTTTGCGCGGCGACCTAGAGCGCCTCGTCGATGAGCGCTTGGGGTTGAACAACCGTCCGCTGGGCTGGATTGGCAATAGACAGGATGGCTCACCGACCTTCCTCAGCGACGTCTTCGTTGACCTAAACAATTTCGCCGACAATCAGCTTGGTATCAATGTTCGTCCGCCGGGCTGGAACGGCGTCATCAGCGCGTCGCCGGTGGTCTCGATTCGTGCCATCCGTGTAGACCTTGAACTGCTGACCGAAATCGTGCTGGGCGAGGGCGTCCGCCCAACCGGCTGGCAGGGGACAGACCCCCTCTCGCGCTGCGATACCAACGTGCAGACGCTGGTGACGTTGGTCGAGGCGCGCTACGGCTCCATCCGCGACACGCTGACCGAGGAGGTCGAGCAGTCCGACGAATACTGCGGCCTGCTGCGCGACATCGGCATCGAGAGCGCGGAAGCGCCGCCCGTCACGGTGGTGACTGGGGAGGATGGCCAGCCGGTTGACAGCAGCCTGCTGTTCAAATCGCGCAACGCCTTCGCCTACCTCGACGTGACTGCGCTCCAGTTCATGGGGCCGATGCCTTATGACATCGAGTTCCGCCCGTGGTACCGCAACTTCCAAGAGTCGCAGATGATGTTCGTGACCGGCCAAGATTTCGCTGTGTTCATCGACCGGCGCTGGACGGACATGCCCGAAGAAGCCTTCCGCATCCTGCCCAACCTTGAAGGGCGCAGGCCGCTGACCTTCTGCGACGCGACGTGGTGCAACGGCCCCGGCCCCACGCCTACCCCGACCGGCAGCGGCCCAATCATCGAAATCCTAGAGGCAGGCACGCCGCAGCCGACCTCGCCCGCGTCGGTGACAGGTCCCATCCCCGCTAACAAAACGCAGGTGACGTGGAACAACATCCGCGTGACCTACCTGTTCGACAACTCGGCGACTGGGACAGCACTGGTGGCGCTGGAAATCTGCGCCGAGACCCAGCAAATAAGCTGTGAGGGCGTCATCAGCGTCTACGACGGCCAGATTAACGGTTACAAGCCGATTATCCAGCAGTACAACGGGCTGAACGTGTTCGAGTTCCGTTACGGCTACCAGACCAACGTCATTGTTGAGGGCATCTCGCGCTACAGCCGCGATGTCTTTATCAGCGAGCCGGGTCTGCGCTCCACGCAACCGACGGCTACGCCGACCGTGCAGGGGCCGTAATCCCCTCAAGGTCGCCCGTTGACCTAGACTCAAGCGCCCCCTTCATCACGACGAAGGGGGCGCTTGATGTTTATTGACCGACCATCACAGCTCGCTGCAATCCCACATGAAGCCGCAGCGCTCACATCTGACCTTACACGCCCGGCGGATGGTCGGGTGGTCACAGGCGGGGCAGGCGCTCGCCAGTGTGTAGTTGCTGATGGGCGCCAGCGGCGGCGCACTGGTCTCATTGAGCGCCGATGTCGGCGCAAAGGCTGAGGTGGGCTTCGGTGGAGAGTCGTTGCGGTCAGCCACGGCCTAACCCCCGATGAGCGCCGCCAGCGCCGCCGCCGAATTCACCGCCGTGGACGCCGCCTCGCGGTCGATGCGCTTCATCAGCCCGTTCAGCACATCCTTCGGCCCCAGCTCATAGAAATGGGCGATGCCCAACCGCCGCATGGCCTGAACCGATTCGGTCCAGCGCACGGGGTGGGTGAGGCCGTTCGCCAGCTCGGTCTGGATGTCGGCGGCGGACTCCAACGGCGCAGCGTGGACGTTGCCGATAATCGGCGTGGTCGGCGCTTGGATGTGGGCGTCGGCCACAGCGCGTCGGAACCCCTCCTGCGCCGATTCCATCAGCGGAGAGTGGGCGGCGATGCTGACGGCCAGCTTGACCACGCGCTTGGCTCCGGCCTGCTTGCACAACTCCATCCCGGCTTCCAGCGCCGATTCGTCACCAGAGATGACGACTTGGCCGGGGCAGTTATCGTTCGCCAACACCAGCCGCGCGCTGGTTTGCTCCGACGCCTGCGCGCAGACCGCCCGCACCGGGTCGGCGTCCAACCCCAAGACTGCCGCCATCGCGCCGGGGCTGCGCTGCCCGGCCTCGGCCATCAGCAGGCCGCGTGCGCGTACCAAGCGCACCCCGTCTGCAAACGGGAGCGCCCCAGCAGCGGTCAGCGCGGTCAGCTCACCGAGGCTGTGACCCGCCACCAACGCAGGGCGGGCGTCGGGGAGCGCCGCTTGTAGGGCGCGCAGTACAGCTACGCCCATCACGTACAGCGCGGGCTGGGTATTGGTGGTGTCGTTGAGGTCGGCCTCTGGCCCCTCGAAGCACAGCGCCGACAGCTTATAACCGAGGATGTCGTCCGCCTCAGCGAAGGTTTCGGCAGCGGCGGGGAAAGCCTCAGCGATGTCCTTGCCCATCCCGACGGCCTGAGACCCTTGGCCGGGGAAGACAAACGCACTGGTTGACCAATCGACCATATGAAAATCCTTGTGTGTAGGGGCGAGGCTTTCCCGCCCGATAATTAATATAGGGACTGCGAGAGGGACTGCGAGGAGAGCACATGTGCTGTCCGTACAGGAAGAAATTTTCTCTCGTACAGCTTACAAAGAGGATATGGGATTATCCGTTTTGTAGGGTGAGGCTTGCCTGTCCGCTGGTGTTAAAGGTTTCGAGATTGGGGTTGTTCCGTCACGGACGCCCATTGGGCGTCCCTACCAATCGGGTTGGATTGTAGGGCCGCGCAACGGCGCGTCCGCCGAAAGTCAAATCCGTATCGGTTTGTAAAATCACATGTGCTGTACGGGCAGGGGATGTCCTGTCCCTCGTCCCCTGATGGATTATCCCGTTCTACTTACGACCCCGCGGGTGTGCCGCCGCATGAGGCCGGAATGACCGCCACCTGCGGCGGGTCGTCGAAGCTGATGTTGACCGGCAGGTCGGGCTGGGTTGCGCCGAGTAACGTCGTCACGACCACCACCGCCTGCTCCTTTGCCATCTCGTAGACGCCGTTTTCCAGCGCGCTGTTGCGGAAGCTGACGGTCAGGGTGCGGCGGGCGATGGACTCGAAGTTGCGGTCTTCTGAGGTGAAGAACGACACTTCGCGGGCGATGACACGGGTCTCGTTCTCGTTCAGGATGCAGTCGAGGAGTTGGGGGTGAGGCAGGCGCACATTGATAGCCGCTTCCGTCACGGTTACCCGGCTGGCGTCTAGCTCACCGAGGTCGATACCGGCCGTTACCGCGCCTGCGCCGAACAGCACCAACCGGTCGCCATACAAGGCGCGGATGATGGGAGGCAGCTCGCGTTCGATGCTAATCGTTCCAGAGGTCTCATAGCGGGTGGTGGTCAGCTCGGCCACCAGTTGAATCTGGTTGATGACCGTCACTGAGTTAATGGTTGGCTCAGAGCTGCCGAGTATCCCATCAAGGAAACCGAATTGGGTCAGCAGGACGCCCCCGGCGAATACCAAGACGATTAACACCAGTGTAGATAAGAAACCCCAAATGCGTCCCATCAGTCATCACCTCCTGTTAAGGCAAACAGGCTACAATAGCAACTATCTAATACATAAGATAACCCACAGGAGGGCAGATGCCCACCCCAGTCGTCGCCCTATATGACGGTCAATGCGTTATCTGTAACACCTCACGCCGCCTCATCGGTGCGTTCGACAAGGCCGGGCGCGTGGAATGGCTCGACCTGCACCAGCGCGAGGAGGTCAAGGAACGTTTTCCTGACCTGAACCACGCGGCCATGATGGGCGAAATCCACGTCGTGGCTGACGGTAAATTGTATCGAGGATTTAAGGGGTCGCGGCGGCTGTTCCGCGCTGTGCCGCTGTGGTGGCCGGTTTACGCCCTACTGCGCCTGCCCGTCATCGGGGATTGGCTGGGGCCGTGGGTCTACAAGCTGATTGCCCGCAATCGCTATACCATCAACCGCTGGGCGGGCGCACCCGTCACCGAGCCGGATATGGGCTGCGATGACGGGGTGTGCAAGCTCTAGCGGGAGAGGCGTCACTCTAAGGTCAACGGGATGTCGCCCGGGCTGCCCGTCCAGAAGATTTCACGCTCCAAGCGCAGGCGGGTGGGGAAGTCCTCGGTCTGCACCTCGTAACCGGCCACAATTTCGGCGCGGTAGCGCATGGTAAAAATCGAGAACGACACATCGGCGGTGCAGCGGGCGACCTGTGTGCCGGGGCGCGGCTGTTCCAGCTGGACGAATCCGGTATCGCAGACGCCGGGGGCGATGCGACAGCTTGCGCCCTGTGATTGGTAGTAGCGCGCCACGCGGCAGGCGTCATCAGGTGAGCTGTAGAGCGCGGTCTCGACCCCATAGGCCGCCGGGTCTGTGCTGATGAGAGCCGTGTTTTCGGGGCGCGGCGGCGCGGGCGGCACCGCGATGGCGTACAGGATGGGCGCAAACTGTGCGACCACCACCACGCCGACCACCAGCAGCACTGCCGCCAAGATGACCGTAAACCAACCGCTGCGCCGCCGGGCTGCGCCCGATGGTGGCAGTGTGCCGCCGTTGCTAAGGCCGTGACCAGAACTGTTCGTAGTCAATCCGGGTAATCCCTTCATAGTTCTCGCCGGTGGCGTCGTTGCGCTGGCCGGGGTAGATGCGGATGAGGGTCGATTGGTCGTACAGGCGGGTGTTATCGAACAAGCACTGCCAGTAGAAGGGCAGGCTGCCGTTGCCGGGGGTGTACTCTTGGAGGTCGCCAGTGCGCGGGGTGCGGCGGCAGCGCTCGCGGAGCTGTTCTTCGACCGGGGTGTTCTGGAACTCGGCCAGTTTGCGGTCGTAGTAAGCGGCAACCTCATCTGCGTTGAGGGTCGTGGTGTAGTACATGTAGCGCATCCCCTGTTCTGACCGCGACTCATCGACGGCCACCAGCTCGACACCGGCGGGGGCTTCGATGGTCAAGGGTTGTTGGGCGTTGCGCTGTTCTAGGTCGAACAGGACGAACCCGCCGACCAAAAATAGGCCGCCTAAGATGGCGACGGCGATGGCGAGGCGGAAGAACGATAGATTGCCCTGCTTGTCTAAAAACCAGCTCATTAAGCCTCCTGCGGTGGTGTTTTTACATCCGAACTGTCTAAATAGGCCACATCGGCCGCCAGCGCCGCCCCATATGAGGTATGCGCGAAACGCCCGGCCATCGCCTGCCAGTAGGCTAGGGCGTCCGCATCTGGCGCAGTCGGTCGCTCAGCCCCAAGCAGCCGGTGGCGCAGGTAAGCGGCCCACAGCGCCCGGTACGGCTCATCGGGAGAGCCGACCGAACCCAGAGCGTGCGCGGCGCTGTCGGGGTCGCCCATGCGCCAGAGTGCCTCGGCTTGGTCAAGGTAGGCGACCGGCGGCGCGCCGTAGGCTAAGGCGTGGGCGAATGCCTCCGCTGCATCGGCGTAGTGGCCTGCTGTCATGAGTGTACGCCCAAAACCATAGCGCGGGAAATGATGATTTGGCGCGGCTTGTACGGCTTTTGTCAGAGTATTCAGGCTGTCTTCGACCTGCCCAAGCTGGCGGTAGGTGTTGCCCAGTAGAGTCAGGGCGCGGAAGTCTGGCCTGCTGCCTTTTTCGAGCGCGGTTTCGAGGGTCTGACGAGCGGCCTCAAACTCCCCGGCGAGGTACTGGCGCTGGGCCACCGTCAGCGCCGAGACCATGCCCCGGTTGGCGTAGAGGAAGATGCCTTGCATGGCGATGAACAGTCCAGCGATGCCAATCAGCGCGTTCTGGCGCTGGTCATCGGGCAGGCCGCGCCCGAAAATCACCAGCGCGACCATCAACCCGCCTGCAATCACGAACGCGAGGCGTGAGCGCCCGTCCCAGCCCCGGAAACTTTCTAAGAAACCGCGTGTCACGCCGCCTAAGCGCATGGGTTGACGCCCCCTAACCGACGTTGGTGGCGTCGGCATCGGCCAGCGCCCGTTCAATGTCTTTGGTCTCGTAGCGCAGCGCTGTC
>JALONW010000453.1 GCA_025454725.1 Anaerolineae bacterium | reverse complement strand
TCGTCACGCCGCGCATCTCCAACGCGCTGATTCGATGGGGGGTGGTCTGGTCAGTCATGGGCGGGTTTACCTTTTTTTGTGTGATGGGGCGTTTTGGCGAAAAGGCGGGATGACCAACCAGCCCCCCATCCCCGGCCCTTCCCCCACAAGGAGGGAAGGGTGTTGCAGATATGATATTTTTGGGCGGAATGGTGATCTTAACCTGTCCGAACCTGTTCAATGCTTTGCACATTTCCCCTCAATGTCGAGCCAGATTCCCCTTCCCCCACAAGGAGGGAAGGGGTTAGGGGATGGGGGGAAGACACCAAACACGACAAGATGTAAACTGTCGAGCTAGATTCCTCCTCTACCATTGTGGGAGAGGGGATGGGGGAAAAGCACTAACCTACGGCAGCACCAAATCGCCGAAATCGACCGTCAGGCCGCCGTTTTCCAGCGTCAGGGTATAGGCTGTGCCGCCCATCACGCCCGCATCAATTTGATCGATGATGTCATACAGCACGACTTCCCAGTGATAGATTTGGAAGGCGACACCGACCTCGCCCGCGATGTCGGCTTGGCTGGACTGCGTGCCGAACCACAGCACGTCATTTTCCAGCGCCACGGCAATTGGGCCAACCACCATCTGCGCCGTACCGGTCAAAATGTCCGCGCCGTTGGCGATGTGGGTCTGGGCGGCCTCGGTCGCCAGCGGGACATCGCCAAACGACTGGATATACACAACATTGACGGTCGCGTCGGGGTTGGTCGAGGCAGCGCCCGCCACAAACCCGTCGATGTAGGCCTTGGCGTCACCGACCTCGATGGGGCCGACCACGCCGATGATGCCGCTTTCCGTAATCAAACCGGCCAGCGCGCCGTTGATGAATCCGCCTTCTTCAGCGGCGGCGGTGTAGGCGAATACGTTGTCGAGGCCAAAGGTGTTTTGGTCAGTCCCCCACGCGAACGAGACTTCGGGGAATTCCGGCGCGATTTCTTGGATGATGGAACCGTACTGCGAACCGTGGCCGATAATCAGGTCATACTCGCCCGACGACGCCCACTCGCGCAGCGCGACGGCGGCGTCATCGACCACAAAGGTCCCCTCTTGGAAAACAAACTCGAAGTTCTCTTCACCCAATTCCTCTTGGACGAGGACGAGCGCGTCGTACATGCTCTGGCTAAACGCGAGGTCGGTGGTGGCGCTGGGCGCGACGGCAGCGACGCGGAAGACGGTATCTTCTTCCTGCGCGACGGGCATCAGCGTGGTAAACGCCAACAACAAGACCAACAGGACAGCCCAACGGGTACGTGATTGCGACATAGAAAACTCCCCCTTACGTAATGTGTAACCGATAGCATGGTCTGGCACGAACTACCCTTCTCCGCGTTGGAAGGGTTTCGTCAAAGCATCCGGCTTATCACGCCGTTTTGACGCAAAGATGAGGACGACCAGCGTAATCACATACGGCGACATCACCGCAAACTCTGACGGGATGTTGAGGCCGACCACGCTAATCTGGAGCTGGAGGGCGTTCACAAAACTGAACAGTAAGCTGCCCAGCAGGATTCCGACCGGTCGCCAGCCCCCGAAGTAAACCAGCGCCACAGCGATAAAGCCGAGGCCACCAGTGAGGTTTTGTTGGAAGGTGTTAATCAGCGCAATGGACAGCGACGCCCCAGCCAGCCCGGCCAAAATGCCGCCAATAATGACGGTCAGATAGCGCACCCGCGCCACGCTGATGCCCATCGCGTCGGCGGCCTCTGGGGTCTGCCCGACGGCGCGCACCATCAGCCCGAAGTTGGTCTTGTTCAAGACAAACCACATCACCGGGACGAGCGCAAACGCCAGATACACCAGGGCGTTGTGGTTGAACAACACATCACCCACCACCGGCAGGCTGGACAGCCCCGGCAGCGCGATACGCGGGAAGCCCGATACCGTTTTGGGCGTGCCGATCAGCGTCTGGAACAACAGGTCACTCATCCCAAGCCCAAATAGGTAGAAACCAATGCCGCTGATGCCCTGCTTAGCCTTGAGCGTGACGTTGACGAAGGCCGCCGCCAAACCCATCAGCGCGCCGGTGACGATGGCGGCCAGCAAACCCAACATCAGGTCACCTGTCCGGTGGACAACGTAAAAGGCCGAAAACGCGCTCAGGAGCATCATCCCATCAAGGCCAAGATTGAGAACGCCGCTGCGCTGTGCCAGCGTCTCGCCCAAACCCGCCAAAAGATAAGGCGTCGCCAAGCGGATGGTTGAGGCAAACAGGCTGAGGGTAAAAATCTCTGGCATGGCGGCTAAACCACCTTTTCAGGCTGGGCCGGATTGGGGTCGGTCTGTGCGCTCGATTGAGGGGTGGGCTGCGCCGTCTGAGCCGGGATGCGGCGGAAGAAGCGCTGACTGCTGACGATGAAAATCACGATCAAACCGTTGATGGCGGTAATCATGGCGGCAGGGATGCCCAATTCGCGCTGCATCCGCTGCGCGCCGATCAATAGTCCGCCGAAAAACACCGATGAGAAAATCGACATGATCGGATTCAGGCCGCCAAACAGCGCTGCCACAATCCCGTTAAACCCGGCGTTCCCGGTAAATCCGACCGGTGAGCCGTCGGTTTGCAGGCGATAATTCAGCCCCAACACCTGCACTACCCCGGCTAAGCCCGCGCACCCGCCCGCGATGAACATCGCCAAGACCATTTGGCGCTCCACGCGGATTCCGGCATAGCGCGCCGCCCGTGGGTTATGCCCGACCGCCCGCATCCGGTAGCCGAGCGTGGTGCGCCACAAGATGACGTATACGACCACCGCCAGCACGAGCGCCAATAAAAATCCGGTGTGCAAGCGCGTCCGGCTGAACACTTCCAGCCCACCAAACTCAATTGACATGCGGGGGAGCTGGGCGACCGCTGCAATCCGCGCCGTCTGTGGGATGTTGTTCAGCCCTGCCAATGACGGATCGAGCATCGGGCCGTTGAGTAGATAATTCATCACCTGTACGGCAATCTGGTTGAGCATGATGGTGCTGAGAATTTCGTTGACATCGAAGCGCGCCTTGAGGTAACCCGCCAGCCCGCCGTAGATTCCGCCCGCCAAGAAACCAGCCACCAGCCCAACCGGAATCACCCACCCGCCGAGGCTTTCGCCAATCTGAAGCGTGACCGCCGTCCCCGCCAGCGCGCCCATCATCATCTG
>JALONW010000452.1 GCA_025454725.1 Anaerolineae bacterium | reverse complement strand
GAGCGCGGGCGCTTCTGCTTCTTCTGCATCTTCCGTGACTGGATTGAACACAAGAACAGCGCCGGGATGTTCTCGGTCTTGGCAGCGCTGGCGACCGGCAGCATCGGTTACGTCATCTTGTTTGGATTGTTCCTGCCCAACGCGGGCGCGGGACGCCTCCCGCCCAACGCGCACATCGGCCCGGTATCGCCCGTGCTGGTGGCGGCGGGGCTGGCCTTCGGGCTGGGGATGGCCTTCAGCGGCGCGTGCATCAGCGGCCACCTCTACCGGCTGGGGCAGGGTTACACTCGCGCCCCATTCGCCCTATTCGGCTCGCTGATTGGTTTCGGCCTCGGCTTTATGACATGGTATGAGCTGTACATCGGCTCGATTGTCCGGTCGCCGGTGGCATGGCTGCCTGCGACATTCGGCTACAGCGGCGCGCTGATTCTCCAATTGGGCGTGCTGCTGGTGCTGGCCGTGGTGATGTGGCGCTGGCTGCCGTCCCTACCTGCCCGCGCCGAGGGAAAAATAACCGCCCGCGCCGTGTGGGATGCCGTGATTCATCACCGCTGGAATCCGCTGCTGACCGGGGTGCTGGTTGGCCTGATTGGGGTGTTCAGCTATCTGCGCGTCGAGCCGCTGGGCGTGACGGCGCAGCTCGGCAGCATCAGCCGCACCGTCCTCAACAATCAGGGCGTGCTGGCCGACCGGCTGCCCGGCCTCGACACGTTCGCGGGCTGCGCCACCGCCGTCATCCAGACCATCAGCGACAACGGTGTTTTGATTATCGCGCTGGTGCTGGGGTCGTTCGCGGTCGCGCTGGCGGGCGGACGTTTCAAGCTCAGTAAGTTGACGCTGCGCGGCGCGACGACGGCGCTGGGCGGCGGCGTGCTGATGGGCTGGGGGTCGATGATTGCGCTGGGCTGCACGGTCGGCGTGCTGCTGTCGGGCATTTCGGCCTTCGCGCTGTCGGGCTGGGTGTTCGCTCTCTCGACCTTTGCGGGCGTATTCATCGGCATCAAGCTGGGTATCCACCGCTGGGAATAATTTGAGTTACACACAAAAAGCCAGCCCCTCACAGACGCGAGGGGCTGGCTTTTGTAACACCATGGGCTGGGGTGATGTCTGCGCTTACGCCTTGTTCAGCCGGTCGAGGGCTGCGCCGCGCACCATCGCGATGATGCCCATCAGCCCCTGACCCTTGCCCATCGAAATCTCGCGTCCAAACAGCTTGAACACGATATCGGTGTCAATTTTGGCGACCTGCTCCAGCGGCGCGCCAGAGAGCGTCTCGTCCAAGACGACCGCCATTGCCATCGCGCTCAAGCCCTGCGGATTCAGCACGTCGAAATAAAATTTGACCGTGCCGTCCGGATTGTCCTGCGCCCAGACATAGGCATCGGATTCGCAGTATTGGACGTGATTTTCCTCGGCGTAGGGCTTGCTGGCGATGTCAGCAGGCACGCGCACATCGGGGAAGCGGTCGGCGATTTCAATCAGCGCCTCGACACGCTCGTTGCGGTCAGTGATGCCAGCGAAATCCTCGACAAGTTCAGCCAGCTTCGGGGGATAGTTGGTCATAGGGTGTGTTCCTCGTGGTTGGGGAATACATCGGGGAGAATGAAGAACCTCACCCCTTCCTCTCTCCCTGGGGGAGGAGGTTGGGGGTGAGGTTTAATAGTCCCTACTTCTCGATGGGGACACCAACCGAGTTGCCCCATTCCGTCCACGAACCGTCATAATTGCGGACGTTTTTATAGCCCAACAGGTAGGTCAGCACGAACCACGTGTGGCTGCTGCGCTCACCGATGCGGCAGTAGGCGATGATGTCGTCTTCCGACTTCAGACCCTTTTCGCCCTCGTAAATGGCGCGCAGGTCAACGGCAGACTTGAACGTGCCGTCATCGGGGTTGGCCGCACGCGCCCACGGGACACTCTGTGCGCCGGGGATGTGACCGCCGCGCAGCGCACCCTCCTGCGGGTAGTTGGGCATGTGCAGCAGCTCACCGCTGTACTCCTGCGGGCTGCGAACATCGACCAGCGGCTTCTTGGCCTTGACGTGCGACAGCACCTGCTCGCGGAAGGCGCGGATGGTCTGGTCGTCGCGCTCTTGGGCGGTATAACTGGTGGCCGGGTAGCTCGGCACGTCACGGGTGACCGCGCGGTTTTCCTGCGTCCACTTCTGGCGGCCACCGTCCACAAGCTTGGCTTTGGTGTGGCCAAACAGTTGGAACACCCAGAAGGCATAGGTCGCCCACCAGTTGTTCTTGTCACCGTAGAAGACGACGGTCGTGTCGTTGGTGATGCCGTTCTTGGACATCAGCGCCTCAAAACCGGCCTTATCGAGGTAGTCGCGGGTCACGGGGTCGTTGAGGTCGGTCGTCCAGTCAATCTGCACCGCGCCGGGGATGTGGCCGGACGGGTAGAGCAGCGGGTCCTCGTTCGACTCGACGATGCGGATGCCCGGCGTGGTCAGGTTGTCGGCCAGCCATTGGGTCGAGACCAGCACATCAGGGTTGGCGTAGCCACGGCTTTCGATGTCACTCATGGGGGTTGCTCCTCGCTCACTACAGGTTTGAAAAACAGGATAGCAGGTCAGACGGCGACAGGGCGGTAACGAAGTGGGAACAAGCAGTGGTTTTTCGACAAAAAAAGCCAGCGCACGGGTGCGGCTGGCTGTGGTCTGCGGGTTCCCAGAACGGGTTTTGAGCGTCCGGCTTTAAGGGACGTTCACGCAGGGTACGGGCTGCCGCCACACATGCTGACGCCGCACACCATAAGACACGGGGCGCAGGCGCGACAACACATTGGGCAACACGGAAAATTCTGCATGACGAATACCATAACACGAGCCACCTGCCCCGCGCAAGGGAAGGTTAGGAATCTGTTGCGTGGGGTTCGCAAGTTAAGTGGTGTCAGGGTTATAATGGGACAGTGGGTGTCTAAACCCATCCCCATTACTTCATGCCTTTTTTGACCGCCGCCGGGGTGCAATAAAAACGCCATGACCGCCTCTAAAGTCACCACCACACCGCCTAAGCCCGCTGCGAAACCCACGCGGCGGATGGTTCTGTCCAACATGGCGCTGCGGATTATTACCGGCGTCCCGCTGATGTTCTTCGCCATCCTTTGCCTGACATTGGGCGATTGGCCGTGGGCGCTGTTCATCGGGGCAGCGGCGGTGGTGGGGATGCTGGA
>JALONW010000451.1 GCA_025454725.1 Anaerolineae bacterium | reverse complement strand
TTGGCGTCCATTCGACGGCGTAGGTGTGAAATGCTGTCGCGTCGATGGCGAGCGTGTCGCGGTAGAACTCATCGGTCAGGGTGAGGTCTTGCCATGGGTGGATTCCGTAGCGCACCTCCGAGGATTCCGGCGTTATCTGGTCGCCGAACAGCTCGAACATGGCAATTTCACCCGACTCTTCAGGCTGCTCCTCGACGCCAATCATCCACAGGGTGGCTACCGTGCCGGGGATGGCCGGGGCTTTCACGCGCACCTCGAAAAAGCCGTAGAGCGGGGTATACAGGCGCTGGGTCGGCTGGGCTTCGCGCACCACACAGGCTTTGTTGAAGCGGTGCTGACCCAGCGCGCTCCCGACCTCACCAGCATACAGGCCGGTTTGCAGCGATGAGCATTTTACGCCGCCATCAAACTCAGGACACCACGGCGCGTCGTTTTCGTCGATGTATAGGATGAGCGCGCTGTCTTCCAGTCGGTAGCGGGTTGCCGAGCGCTCCCGCGAACTCCAGTGGGGAAGATAGTAGGGTAGCCAAATGTCGGTATTAAGCGCGCCACCGTCAAAATTGTCGTTGATTTCGAGGCGGTAGCCCGGTTTGTGCAGTGGGTTGGGTAGGGTCATGGTTTTTGGGGTTTGCGGTGGGATGAGACATTGATAGGTCAAGTGTAGCAGAAAGCCCTCCGCTGCACTGCTATAATGGTGACGAAACGGTGTTTCTTTGCCTATTTGCCTAAAAATTGATGGAGCTTACGCTGTGATCGATTTTGTCTTAGACGAACAGACCGCCCAAAATCTGCATCATGCGCGGCATATTAACGGCCTGCCGCCCGAACACCGGCTCGTGCCATACCACAACATCCGCCACCTGCTCAGTCAGCACGCCAAAACCTCGCCCAGCGCGCCGTACCTCATCTTTTTGGACAAGGACGGCACCCGCGAACAGCTCAGTTACGCCGAGTTCAACGCCCGTGTCCATCAGGTGGCTAACCTGCTGCACGACGATTTTGGCGTCAGCCGGGGCGACACGGTGGCGACCATCGCGCACAATCACAGCGACAGCGTGCTGATTTACTTCGCGTGTTGGGTGATTGGCGCACGGGTCGCGCCGCAAAATGTGACCGAGGACGACCGGCGGATTGCCTTTATCCTCCGCAACAGCGAGGCCAAGGTGGTTTTGGTGCGCTCGGAATACCTCGACCGGGCGGCGCACATCCTCAACGGTGACGAGTCCGACGGGTTGGGCGCACCCAACGTCCAGCATGTCATCCAAGTGGGCGGGGAGCCGACCGGCCTGTATCCCCATTTCCAGACGCTGGTGAAAAATCTGCCGTACACCTACCTTGGCGACGGCGCGCCAGTCAAGTCCAGTGACGATACGGTCTATCACAACGACCGCGTGCCGACGCTCGACGACGAGGCGCTGTTGGTCTACACCAGCGGGACGACCGGCGCACCCAAAGGTGTCGTCCTGTCACAGTACAGCCTGCTGGTCGATGCGCTGGCGATTACCCAAGCGCAGGGAATCACCGGCAACCAGCGCCTGATGTGCGTGCTGCCGATTCATCACGTCAATGGGATTGTCGTCACGCTGGTGACGCCGCTGCTGGCGGGCGCGTCGGTGGTGCTGAACCGTCAATTTTCGGCCAGCATGTTTTGGCGCACGGTGGTGGCTGAAAAGGTCAACATTGTGAGTGTTGTACCGACCCTGCTGGCCTTCCTGTTGGAGCACGGCAAGGCGCAAACAGCGGCGGGTAACCCCTTATTTGGTGAGGGCATCAACCGGCGCGGCCTAACCCACTTCCGCCATTTTGTCTGTGGTGCGGGGACGCTGGCGATGACTCTGGCGCAGGAATTCGAGGACACCTTCGGCTTTCCCATTCTGCACGGTTATGGCCTGAGCGAAACCACCTGTTACTCGTGCTTCTTGCCCATCGACCTGACATGGAAGGAACACCAATCTTGGCTGTTCGACCACGGTTATCCGAGCATCGGCGTGCCGGTCAGCGCCAACGAGATGGCGATTTTCGACGCGACGGGTGAAGGCCTGATGCTGGGTGAGGGGGAGCGCGGCGAAATCTGCGTGCGCGGCCATAACGTGATGTTGGGCTATTTCCGCCGTCCCGACAGCAACGCCGACGCCTTCCGATTTGGCTGGTTTCGCACCGGCGATGAGGGGTTTTATCGCAGCGACGAGCGCGGGCGGAAATTCTTCTTTATGACCGGACGGCTGAAAGAACTCATCAACCGGGGCGGGGTTAAGTTCAGCCCGTTCGACATTGAAGAAGTGATGCTCAAGCTGCCGGGTGTGAAGGTGGCTCTGGCTGTGGCGTTTAAGAACGATTTTTACGGCGAAGAAGTCGGGGCGTATGTCGTGCTGAAAGATGGCGCGTCGCTGACCGAGGCCGACGTGATTGACCACTGTCGCGCCCGGATGGGTTTCGAGAAATCACCTAAAGTGGTGGTGTTTGGCACGGAGATTCCGGTGACGACGACCGGAAAATATCAGCGTCTCAAGCTGCAAGACCTGTTCACGGCGCACCAGACCACCCAGTTTAAGAAGTAGGGAGATTTTCCGGCGGGGCGCGGCGGGTCTGCCCACCCACCGCGCCCGCCGTCTGCGCTAGTCGCGTTCGCCGACCGTGACAGTGGCCTCTTGGAGTTGGCCGCCGCGCACCAACTGGACGGGGACGGGTCTGCCCACCCGTTCACCTTCCAGCAGGCCGAGCAGCGCTTCAAGGTGCTTGACCGCCACCCCGTCGAACGTGACGATGATGTCGCCTTGGAGCAGGCCAGCCGAGTCAGCGGGGCCGCCCTGTTCCTTGCCGACGATAAGCAGGCCTTTTGATTGGCCTGTAAGCGCACTAAGTGCTTCGTCCAAGCGGACGGGCTGCAAGCTGACGCCGATGAAACCGCGCTTGACCTTGCCATGCTGGGTGATTTGGGCGGCGGCGGCGTTGATGACCGTCAGCGGCAGGGCATAGCTTGCGCCACCACCCATCGCCGAGGTGTTCATGCCCAATAGGCGGCCAGAGGCGTCAATCAGCGGGCCGCCGCTGAAGCCGGGGTACATCACCACGCCGGTCTGGATGATGTCGTCTTGTCCGCTGCGCGCCCAACCCGTCACAATGCTCATCGAGGCCTGCGGCTGCTTGCCGGGGCGACCGACGGCCAGCACGATGTTACCGACC
>JALONW010000450.1 GCA_025454725.1 Anaerolineae bacterium | reverse complement strand
GACCAGCAGCACCCGCGCCGGGCCTACCACTTGGCTGAACGAGGAGAGCTGATTGTTCTGGATGAAACCGTCCTGCCCGCCCAGCGGCTGGATGCGCGCTGTGAAATCGCGGAAACCAGACTCGCCTGCCGTGAGGGGGAGCGTTAGGGCGGTCAGCCCTCGGTTGAAGCTGCGTTCTTCGCTGTAAATCAGGTCTGCCCCGGCGAAAATGTCAATGCGGGCGCTGGTGGCAAGGTCGGACTCAACCGTCAGGCCGAGGTCGAACTGCTGACCCTCACCGACCACCGGCGGCGCGTCGAACTGGCTGATGCGGATGTCTGGCGAGTCGTCGGCGGCCAGCGGGAGGTAATCAATCTGCACGCCGTTGGCGGCGGCGAGGCGGGCGGCCTGCTCCGCGTCGCCGGTGGTCTGCCGTCCGTCGCTGAGGACGACGATTCGGCGCGCCGCGCCGTCGGGGAACATTGCCAACGCAAGGCGAATGGCGGCGGAAAGATCACTATCGCCGCGCTCGACCTCGCTGCGCCCTGCGCCGACCTCGGTGCTGGCCGAGACCGGTCGCGCGATCTGTGGGCGGCGACCAAACAAGACGATGCCCGCCGCGTCGGTCGGCCCCATCTGTGCGATGCGCTCACGCACAGCGGCCAGCGCCTGCTCACTGGCGACCGCGCCCACGCTGTCAGACGCATCGACCAAGAACACCACCGCCACCGCGTCGGTCGTGCGGGTGAGTTGCGCCCCGGCCAGCGCCAAGAACAGCAGCACCACAATCACCCCGCGCAGCACGAGGCTGAGGACATCGCGGCGGCGGCGGAAACGGCTGCGCGGCCAGCCCAGCCACGCCACCACACCCAGCGCGACCAGCATCAGGAGCAACACCCACGGGGAGCTAAACGACATCATCAGACAGTATCAATCTAAATTTTCGGTTTAACGTCCAATGGTAACACACCGATGGGCTGGATGGTGATAACCCTAACCGGAAACAAAACAAATAAGCGCCCAGCCCTTGCCGCCCGCCCGCGCCGACCGCATAATCGCGGGTACGTATATAAAATCCCACGCTTAAAGGAGCCGACCATGCGCCCGGATGTCCACCTTTCGCAGGAAGTCGCCGACGCCCTCGCCCAAAACCGCCCGGTCGTCGCGCTCGAATCGACGCTCATCACCCACGGCCTGCCGTACCCTGATAACGCCAATACCGCGCTGGCGATGGAGCAGGCCGTTCGCGACGGTGGGGCGACCCCCGCCACCATCGCCGTGCTAGGCGGGCGCATCACCGTCGGCCTCAGCACCGAGGAGGTCGAACGGCTGGCGCAAGCGCCGGAAGGCAGCGTCCGCAAGTGCAGCCGCCGCGATTTGCCCATCGCGGTCGGGCTGGGCGAGGACGGCGCGACCACCGTCGCCGGGACGATGATTGTCGCCAATTGGGCGGGTATCCGCGTGTTTGCTACCGGCGGCATCGGCGGCGTCCACCGGGGACACCCGTTTGACGTGAGCGCCGACCTGATTGAGCTGGGGCGCACGCCCGTGGCGGTGGTGTGCAGCGGCGCAAAGTCCATTCTCGACCTGCCGCTGACGCTGGAAGTATTAGAGACGCAGGGCGTCCCGGTCATCGGCTACCAGACCGACCTGCTCCCGGCCTTCTATTCGCGCTCGGCAGGGCTAGACGTGACGGCGCGTGATTTCCGCCAGCCTGCGCCTCGGAATCGGCCATGGGATACTGTTCGCCGTCCCCGTCCCCGAAGCCGACGCGCTGACCGACGACATCGCCGAGGCGGCCATTGAGCAAGCCACCCGTGAAGCCGACGAAGCCGGAATCCACGGTAAGGCTGTCACGCCGTTCATCCTCTCCCGTGTCGCTGAACTGACCGAAGGCGTCAGCCGCCAAGCGAATACCTCATTACTGGTCAATAATGCCCGCGTCGCCGCACAAATTGCGGTTGCCTATCACCGCAGCACGCTCCCATGACCGACGAACGCGACGCACAGGGGCGGCGCATCCTCCCGCGCACCGAGCTGGCGGCGCAGTTCCAGGCGCTGGGCGTGCAGCCCGGCCACACGCTCATCATGCACAGCAGCCTCAAGGCCGTCGGGGATTGGATTCCCGGCGGTGTGCAGGCGGTGATGTTGGCGCTGTTCGACGTGTTGGGCGCGGACGGCACGCTGATGATGCCCGCGCAGAGCAGCGACAACACCGACCCGGCCTATTGGTCTGCGCCGCCGGTGCCGGAGTCATGGTGGCCAGTCATCCGCGCCGAGATGCCACCTTATGACCCCGCCGCCACCCCAACGCGGGGCTTGGGCGCGCTGGCGGAATACTTCCGCACGCTGCCGGGCGTCCAGCGCAGCAACCACCCGAATCTGTCGTTTGCGGCGCGTGGCAAACACGCCGAATACCTCGTCTCGGAGCAGCCGCGTGAAGCCCCGTTCGGGAACGACTCCCCGCTGGGGCGGCTGGTCGCGCTGGGCGGGTATGTTTTACTCATGGGCGTTGACCACAGCAGCAACACGACGCTCCACCTCGCCGAACACCGGGCGGATTGGCCGTCTAAGCGCGGGATTCAGCAGGGCGCAGCGGTCATGCGCGATGGGGGGCGCCGCTGGGAAACCGTCGATGAGGAAATAGACTACAACGCCGACGACTTTTCAGCCCTCGGCGCAGAGTACGAACAATCCATAGGGTATGTGCCGGGGCGCATCGGTCAGGCGGCAGCGCGCTACCTGTCCGCCGCGCCGATGGTGGCCTTCGCTGCGCAGTGGATGAACCGCCACCGGGAATAGGACGGCCTAAACCGTCCCGTAGGCGAATGTCCAGCCGGTCTGTGCCTCTGACGGGGAAATCGACGGCAGCGCGAGGCGCTGGACGACCCGCCCGCCCTCGCGGACGGTGAGACCTGCGCTCAGGGTACGGGTGGCACGATCGAGGGTATAACCCGCCGGACTGTTATTCAGCCCCGCCGCGACCCATTGACCGGTCTGCTGACCGAGCGCCGCGAACGGCGAGACATCACCCGTCCAGCCCGCGACGGTAGCGAACGAGTCCGCGTCGGCCATAAACGGCGACACCACCAGCGGGATATTCGTCAGGCCAGCGCCGCGGTAGGCCGCGAGGAACTCTGCCGCCTGCCGACCGAGATAAGCCGCGTAGACGAAATCGGGGCGGGTGGCGCGGATGTCGCTCAGGGCGCTAGCGAGCTGTGCGGCAGTCGGGCGGGTGTGCGTAATCCAGCTGGCGACCATTTCCCCGCCTGCCGAGTCCAAGCCCCGGTCAAACGCGCTGACGGCCTCGAATCCGCTTTCATAGAATGAGGCGACCAGCATCCCGCGACCGCCGAAGCGTCCCGCCGCCCACTGACCGGCGGCATAGGTGCTCTGCCAGTAGCCCAAGGTGCTGGTGTAGACGTTTTCAAGCACCGAGTCGGGCTGCGCGCCTGCGGTGGCGACCACCAGCGACGCGCCATAAGCCGACAGCATCGGCTGGATGGCCTCAGCCTGCGCGGGGCTGACCATGCCGACCAACATCTGCATCCCGGTGTCGAGCAGGGCTTGGGCGGCGCGCACCGCCGAGTCGGTTTGGACGGTGATGCGCTCCGACAAGACGGCGTGGCTATCGAGCGCGCCTTGTATGCCCGACAACAGGTCGGCGGCGGCCTGCGGGTAGGCGTTGGTCTCTGGAATCAGCGCGCCAACCAGCCCACCCACCGACGGGAGGCCGGTCACGGTGCGCGAGGCAGGCGCGAGTAGGTCGGTGACCGGCGCGGCGGCGATTCCGCCCGCTGCCACGAGGCCATACTGCATGAAATTGCGGCGTGAGAATCGGTTATTGTGTCCCATGAGGGTGATACTCCGTGGAGCTAAGGGCATTGGTTAAGGTTGTAGGGCGGGACTGTTGGATGGGACGGATTGTGTTAGCTGAAGATAATCTCGTACTCGACGCCGACGGCGTTGGGGGCGTGCGGGACAATAAAGAGTTCCCGGTCGCCCAGCGTGCCGTGGCTGACGATAAACATACCTTGCGGGAGGTGCTGGCGGATGCTGGACTGGAAGGTGAGCGTAAACGGCTGATAATGCTGCCCGTCGCGCTGGTAGCCCAGCCCCCACGTCACGACGCCAGACAGCGTGACCGGAATCTGCTCCCCACTGCCGTAGTGGATGTGAAACATCTCCCCAACCAGCGGCTCGAAGTCGGTGTGGCGCAGCGGGGTGTCGGTGGTGTCGGTCATGGGGCAGGTTTCCATTCCAAATAGCTGTAGATGCCGTGGTTGCCGATGGGCTTGAACCCCAAGCGCTGGTACAGGCGGTAGGCGGGGTTGAAATCCTCGACGTAGAGGGTCATGCGCTGGGTGGTGCGCGCCGCCTCATCCATCAGCCAGCGCATGAGCGATGTGCCGAGGCCTTGGCCGCGCAGTTCCGGCGCAATCGTCACCTCCATCAGGTGCAGCGAGTCGCCCCGCCGCCAGTCGATGTAGATGCGCCCGATTTTTTCACCGTCGCGCTCAATTATATAATACCCCACGTGTGGGAAATGTTCATGGTAGTACTGGTGCTGCTGGGCAAACTGCATGTCGCTGAACGCCCGTTTCTGCTCGTCCGACCAATCGACCGCTTGATTAAGGTCGGTGCGCGTGCTGTGGTACAGCCCGCGCAAGTAGTCCATATCGTCCGGGGCGATGGGGCGGAGCGTCAGGCCGGGCGGCAGGGGCGGAAGGACGTAATCAACCCAACAAACCTCACCCCTGCCCCTCTCCATAGGAGAGGGGTTTTTAACGCGGGCGGTGGGCATCTCCCCCTCTCTTAGGGAGAGGGGGCTGGGGGGTGAGGTTTGCTGGGCTAGAGGGTGAGGGGTTTCTCACCTACGTGCGCGGCGGGAAAATCCCTTGCAGCGCGATATTAAAGTAGAACGTCAGGTACGGCATCAGGTTGTTGTGCGGTTGGTCGCCGCCTGCCGGGGCCAGTAGTTCGGGAGCCATGCTGGTGAGGCTGGCGGCAGGCGCATAGATGCGACCACTGTCCGGCGGTGAATAGTAGTTCCCTGCTGGGTTATTACGCTCGCCGGGATTGTCCGAGAACTGCACATTGTGGCTGTGCGCTGGGATTTCACTCTCCAACAAGCTCACGGTCTCGCTGCCGCCGGTCTCACCGAGGTCGTGCAGCGACAGACCGGGGCCTTGGCCGGGGTGCATCGGGGCGCGGCCTTGCAGGTCGGGCAGTGCAAAGTTGCTCTTGCCGTTGCCGCCGT
>JALONW010000084.1 GCA_025454725.1 Anaerolineae bacterium | reverse complement strand
GTGCAGGTCGGCGATGGTGTCGAATTCGGCGGGGATGTGCTGCGACCCGAAACCGCCGTCCCAGTCCGTGCCGAGACCGATGTGCGCCGCCGACCCGGTGAGCTGGCACACATAGTCGATAATCTCGACCACACGCTGGATGGTGACAGTCTCTTTGCGGCTGCCGCGCACCCAATCGTTGTCTAAGAAACGGTTGAACATTACCACGCCCATCACGCCGTCACGCTCGGCCAGCAGACGGATAATATCGTCGGTCAGGTGACGGTCGGTGTCGCGGAATTTGCGCGGGTTGCTGTGGCTGGCTATGATGGGGCCTTCATAGCGCTCCAGCGCTTCCAGCGCTGATTGTTCGGCCATGTGCGAGAGGTCGAGGACGGCGTTAAATCCGACCATCACCTCTAACAGTTCGCGCCCCAGCGCCGTGAGGCCGCCGGGATGTCCCGTCCCGCCGCTGTAACGGCTGGCCTCCCATGCCGTGCCGACGGCGCGCACGCCGCGCCCGTACCACTCCTCAAATTGGCGTGGCTCGACGATGGGGTCTGCCCCTTCCATTAGTACGATTAATCCCTGCTGACGCTGACGGATGTCTGTACCGTCCGCCCACGTCGCCAGCACCGAGTCGAGGTCGGCCTGTGTGCGGACGAGGCGCAGCTTCTGGGGCGATTCATCACAGATGCGCTCGTAATAATCCAACTGCTCCATTGCCGCCGAATATGCTTGTAGGGGCGTGGTGTAAGTCTTTTCGCGTCCGACCGGTTTCCAGCCCGATTCGTCTGGGGCAACGAACATCGTGGCACACACCAGCGCTACCCGCCCAACCAGTGCCTCTGGCAGGCCGATGGTCGCGAGGTCACGCTCGGCAGGTTCGTTCTTGCGGTGGCGTAAGGCGCTCACGCGGTAGTCGCGTCTGTACTTGAGGTAGTTATAGGCGATGTCTTGGTGGGCGTCTAAGAAAATCATGGGATATAAGCGCCTGTTTAAGGGTTTGTGAATGCGTAAACGCATACTCTAACCACCTCTGTGCGGCCTGTAAACTACCAAGTGAAGCCGTGCGTAATTGGGTGTAATCAAAAGCGTGCTGTCAAGCGCTCATCGTTGGGTTATCTTGAGGGAACAACCGTGATGGAATCGAACGTCAAAAAACCCGGTCTGCTGACTGGGGTCGGGGTGGGTATACTGCTCTCGCTGCCGCTGGTTGGGCTGTTTTCCGCCGTGAATGCCTTGTTCGGGCTGCCGCTGGTGCCGTCTGACCTGATGGATACGCTGCCCAACGTCCTGCCGGTTGAGCTGCTCAACTTCGGCAAGGAGCAGATGGTCAACCTGCTGACCACGCTTAATCTCGCCCGCCTCGATGTGGCCGCCAAGCCCGCCGAGCTGATTATCGGCACGTTCACCCTGATTGCGCTGTGTGCGGTGGCGATTGGCGCGGCTTATTTCTTCGCTCGCCGCAGCGCCAACCCGACCGCCGGGCAGAATTTCTCACTGGGTGCTGGCCTCGCGCTGGGCGGCGTGATGGCGCTCATCCACGCCGCGCTGCCCGCCGTGCAGTTCTCGCGCACGGGCGGCCTCTTATTCTACGACACCGCCTTTATTTTGCTGGCCTTCGGCGCGTTCGGTTACGCGGCGGGCTGGGTTCACAGCCGCCTGACCGCGATTAACGCGGTGCAGGTCACTCCGGTCGCCGCAGCGGGTGAGGTCAGCGCGCAGCAGCTCGACCGCCGCCAGTTCTTGGTACGTGTTGGCGGGAGCGCCGCGGTCTTGACTGTTGCGGGTGCGGTGGTCGGTTTGTCTGGCACGCCGACCGAAGAGGCCGTCGTTGAACTGCCTGACGTTGACCCTAACGCCGCTGCCGCTGAAGTCGAGGAATCAGTCGCGCAGGTGGTGGCCGCCACCTATGACCCGAATTTCGAGGCCGCCGCTGGAACCCGCGACGAATATACCCCGCTGGCCGAACACTACCGCATCGATATCGTGCAGAACCCGCCGGAAATCGACGGGGTGGCGTGGCGCTTGCCGATTACCGGCCTCGTCGCCAACCCAGTCGAGTGGACGCTGGACGACCTGCGCGAGATGCCCAGCGTCTCGCAGATTATCACCATGTCGTGCATTTCCAACCCGGTCGGCGGCCCGCTGATTAGCACGACCAAGTGGACGGGCGTGCCGATGAGCTACATCTTGGAGCAGGTGCAGCCCAGCCCTGACGCGGTGGCGCTCAAAATCACCTGCGCCGACGGCTTCGACGAGTATGTGCGCCTTGACCTGCTCAACAGCGAATCGCGCATCATGCTGGCCTATGCGTGGGACGACCGCCCGCTGCTCCAGAAGCACGGTTTCCCCGTCCGCATTCACATCCCCGACCTGTACGGGATGAAGCAGCCCAAGTGGATTACCAACTTTGAGTTCGTCTCGGAGTGGGACGAGGGTTACTGGGTGCGGCGCGGCTGGTCGGCGGTCGCCAGCGTGCAGCACACCGCCGTCATCGACACCATCGCCACCACCGAGAGCTATGAGGTGGATGGTAAGCGCTTCGTCCCTATCGGCGGCATGGCCTACGCGGGTGCACGCGGCATCAGCAAGGTTGAGGTTCGCATCGGTGACCAGGGCGAATGGCAGGAGGCGACGCTCAAGGAGCCGCTGTCTGACCGGACATGGTTCCTGTGGCGCTACGACTGGGAATATGTTGCGGGCGCGCAGCGCTTCTATGTCCGCTGCATCGACGGCACCGGCGTGGAACAAATCGAGCGCTCAACCCCCGTCCGGCCCGATGGCGCGACCGGCTATCACCAGAAGTTCCAGATTGTGTAGGTAGGTCAAACGCTGACCTCGCCTCAACCCCTCTCGCCAGAGAGGGGTTTTTTCGTGGGCGGCGTGTTATGATTTCCGCAACAAAACGATGCGGTGGCCGAGCCAACCCTGAGGACGCCAAAGACCATGAACCCTTACGAAGCCTATGTGACCGACCAAGCTGACCAGCAGGCCAACCGCCCCGACTCGCCGGAAAAAATCCCGCTTGACTTCTCCCCGTTTGACCTGAGCGATGTGCGCGAACTGCGCGCCGAGCTGGAAGGCGCATCGCTGGCCGACATCCAAGCCATGCTCACAGCGGGTGAGGTCACCAGCGTCGAACTGGTCAAGTATGCCCTCAAACGGGCGTATGACCACCAGCACCTCAACCTGTTTTTAGAGCTAAACCCCGCCGCGCTGGCACACGCCGCCGAGTCCGACGCCGAGCGCGCCGCCGGTCAGATACGCGGCCCGTTGCACGGCATCCCGGTCTCGATTAAGGGCAACATCGCCACTGCTGACCGCATGACCACCACGGCGGGCGCGGCGGTGCTGCGCGGCCTGCACGCCAAATATGATGCCCCGTTGGTCGTGACGCTGCGTGGCGCGGGGGCGATTATCCTCGGCAAGAACAACCTGTCGGAGTGGGCGAATTTCTACGCGGAACGGTCGGTCAACGGTTACAGTACACTGGGCGGCCATACCCGCCATCCGCTGGGCGCGTTCGATGTCGGCGGGTCGAGTTCTGGCTCGTGCGCGGCGGTTGCGGCAGGCATCGTCACGGTGGCCATCGGCAGTGAGACGACCGGTTCCATCGTCTACCCGTCCTCGCAGAACGGGGTGGTCGGCCTCAAGCCCAGCCTCGGCCTCATCAGCGGCGCGGGCATCATCCCGATTACCGACGCCTTCGACACGGCTGGCCCAGTCGGTCGCACGGTGGCCGATGTCGCGCTGCTGGCGACCTTGTTCGCCGCTCATTTACCGGCTGACGCGCCCGCCGCTGACCTGTCCGGCGTCGATTTCAGCGCCAAGCTGTCCCTGACCACACTGGATGGGGTGCGGATTGGGCTGGTGCGCCGTGAGTCGTCGCTGCGGGACGGCGATGACCTCATCCGCGCCCAAGTCGTGCGGCGGCTTGAGGCGGCGGGCGCGTGGGTGGTCGATGTCCCGCCAATGGACGAGTTCGTCGGCAAGGAGCGCGCCGAACAACTGGGCAAGGACAGCCTGCGCGTGATGATTTTGGGCTTCCGGCTGGGCGTCGAGCAGTTCTTGGCCGAACACGCCGCGCCCGTCCGCACCATGGCCGAAATTGCGGCCTTCAATGCCGTTGATACACCCAACCGCATCCCGTCCGGCCAGTTTTACATCCAAGCAGCGGTGGACGCTGATGAGGGTGAACTCGGCATCTACCCGGCGCTGGCGGGGCAGGTGGTCAGCGCTTACGCCGAAGCGGTCGATTCGGCGCTGCGCGCCCACAACGTCGAAGTCATGGCCGATTTCAGCAATTACGCCTCGCCCTATCATTCGCGGGCGGGTTTTCCCGCCGTCACTGTCCCGGCGGGCGTGCGCGAGACCGGCGAGCCACTGGGCTTGACCCTGTTTGGCACCGCCTTCACTGACGACCAACTGCTGGCCTATGCCTATGCCTTTGAGGCGCACGCTTAACACAACTGTCGGTACGTTTTGCGGGCAAAAAACGGCATAATGGGGGTGGTAGCGTTCAGGGACGCGCCCACCCTTTTTTAGTCCCTGTTACACACAAGGAAAAAACTTATGGACCCCAAGATGTTTAAGCCCACGCTAGCCGAGTTCCTCGGCACGTTTACGCTGATCTTTGTCGGTGCGTGCGCGGTGGTGTTGGCCGGTCAGTTCGGCGTCCTCGTCCCGGCCTTCGCACACGGGTTCGCGGTTATTGGCGGTGCATTCATGTTTGGAGCAATCAGCGGCGGCCACTTCAATCCGGCGGTGACGTTCGCTATGCTCATCACGCAGAACATCAACCTGTTCAAGGCGCTCTACTATTGGGTTGCCCAGTTTGCGGGCGCGATTCTGGCCGCGCTGATGGTCGGCACGCTGACCGGCGGCTACGGCGAGACGATAGGCAGCATCAGCCCAACCGGGGAGTTCGTCAAGGTGGCGGTCTTTGAGGCCATTCTGACCTTCTTCTTGGTCAGCGCCATCTTTCAGACCGCCGTCCACGGGCGGGCGGGCAACCTTGCGCCCATCGCCATCGGTCTGACGCTGACCATGTGTATCCTCGCGGGCGGGCCGTTCACTGGCGCGTCGCTCAACCCGGCGCGCACGCTCGGCCCGGCGCTCGCGGCGGGCAATATCGCCTACGTTATACCGTATTTCGTCGGCCCGGCGCTCGGCGCGGCCTTCGCCGCCCTGCTGCACAGCCGCTTCTTGAAGGATTAACGAACCTCACCCCTGCCCCTCTCCCTAGGAGAGGGGTTCTGATACGGCGGGTGGGCATCTCCCCCTCTCTCAGGGAGAGGGGGCTGGGGGGTGAGGTTTAATCATCACCCCCAAAAAACCTTAACGACGAGGAGAAAACCCACACATGACCCACAACTGGCCTGTCTACGGGCATGATTGGGCGGTGGATTACCTGCGGAAGGGGCTGCGCCACGGGCGTACCCGGCAGGCCTATCTATTCACCGGCACGGCCTCCATCGGCAAATCGACGCTGGCGCACGCCTTCGCTTCGGCGCTGAACTGTGCCAACCCGGATGTGGACGCCCGCCCGTGCGGAGAGTGTCGGTCGTGCCGCCTGATGCACAGCGGCAACCACCCCGACATGATTTACTCTGAACTCGACTCGACCACTGGCGCGCTCAAAATCGAGACACTGCGCGACATCATGCGCCGTCTGTCGCTTAAGCCCTACGACGCCCGCCACCGCATCGCTATTCTCGCCAATTTCGAGAAAGCGCGTGGGCAGGCACAGGACGCTATCCTCAAGACACTCGAGGAGCCGCCCCCGTTCGCCATCCTTATTTTGTTGGCCGACAGCACAGAGAATACGCTCGCTACCATCCAGAGCCGCTGTCAGGTGGTCTACCTGCGGCCAGTTGCCTCGGATGTCATCCGCGATACACTGGTGCAGCGCTTCGGCAGTGACCCTGAAAAGGCAGCGGTATTAGCGCGCCTGAGTGGTGGGCGCATGGGTTGGGCAATCAATGCCGCCCAAGACGAAGCTATCCTCGACCAGCGCGGGCGGGCGCTCGAACTGCTGGAAGGTGTCCTCGACCAGACGCGGCGTGACCGTTTCAAGCTGGCCGAAGACCTGAGCAAAGACAAGCTCTCGCTGCGCCCATTGTTGGAGCTGTGGCAGACCTACTGGCGCGACCTGCTGCTGCTGGCGCTCAACAGCCCGGTCAAACCGGTCAATGTGGACCGATTGGCCCAGCTTGAACGGTTCTCGCGCCGCCTTGATGCGCCCAGCGTCGAGCGCGCCCTCAAGACCACCCAAGAGGCGCTCCGCCTGCTTGACACCAACGCCAACGTCCGCCTGATGCTAGAGGTGTTGATGCTGGATTACCCGGCGGCTTGAGCGCATATCCCCGGTGGGGCAAGCGCCGCCTAAGCGTCAGTCCAACCCCGTCCAATCTCCCGTATAATAGGTGAACTGAAGAAACCTATCCTCCAGCCGATGGCACAATGCCCTCGGCTGTGATTGACGACGAGAGAAGGACGGTAAGACCATGCGGCGGATTGTATTCGGTGGGCTGTTGTTGGCACTGCTCTTTGGGGCGGTCGGTGGCGTAGCGCTGGCGCAGGATGATGCGCCTCCTGTGCAGGGCGGCGGGCGCTGGGACGGCCAGAGCCGCTTCACCGTCTTGGTGATGGGGATGGACCGGCGTCCGGGCGCACGCGACACGCTCAACACGCGCACCGATGCCATCCTCGTGGTCAGCTTCGACCCCGGCGCGCTGGATGACCCCATCGACGACAGCATCGGCGTGCTGCACATCCCGCGTGACATCCACATCACACCGCTGGATGTGAGTACCGCCTATCTGCGCGTCAATACGCTGATGGTGCAGGGCGAGGCCATCCAAGAGAACTACGGCCCGTTCTACGCGATGGACACCATCAGCTATAACCTCGGCATGTACATCGACGGCTTCGTGACCTTCGACTTCGAGGCGTTCATCTCGATTGTGGATGCGCTGGGCGGCGTGGAAATCGATGTGCCATACGCCATCAACGACCAGACCTACCCCGACATGAACTACGGCTTCGACCCGTTCAGCGTCCGCGCTGGCCCCCAGCTCATGGATGGCGAGACCGCGCTCAAGTACTCGCGCACACGCCACAACGACAACGACTATCAGCGCGGTGAGCGCCAGATGCAGGTGCTGACCGCCGTCGGCCTCAAGGCCACCGACGCCAGCGTGCTGCCCGGCCTGCTGCTCAACGCGCCGACCCTGCTGTCCGACCTGACCGGCCACGTCTACACCGACCTGACCATGGATGAGATGGTCCCGCTGGCGCTGTTTGCCGCCCGTGTCCCGGCTGAGAACGTCCGCACGGGGTCGGTCAGCGGCCAATACATGGCGAGCGTGGTCGTGACCGGCGACGGCGGGACGCTGCCCGTCCCTAACTATGACCTGCTGCCTGACCTGATGCGCGAGGTGTTTGGCGCGACCTATGCGCCGGGGAGCTAAGGCCATGCCCAACATCACCCGGCTCCACCACGTCCAGATTACCGTCCCGTCTGACCGGGTGGACGAGGCGCGGGCGTTCTACCTCGACCTGCTGGGTTTGACCGAAATCCCCAAGCCCGACTCGCTCAAGGCGCGGGGCGGGTTTTGGGTGCTGCTGGCCGGGCAAGAAATCCACATCAGCCTAGAGGATGGGGTCAATCGCGCCCAGACCAAAGCCCACATCGCCTACGAGGTCGATGATTTGGACGGATGGCGGGCGCTGCTGGCCGGAAAGGGCATCCAGACCGACGGGAACGCCCCCATCCCCGGCTATGACCGCTTCGAGTTCCGCGACCCATTCGGCAACCGGGTGGAATTCATCGCGCCGCTGCCGGAAAACGACCATTAGGCCGGTCGGCGGTGGCCTTCTAAGACGAGGAGCTGAATCAACCCGTTGAGGACGACCACGACCGTACTCCCCTCGTGGCCGAACACGCCGACCGGCAGAGGAAGGTTGATGGCGAATGTCCCGACCACGAGGACGACAATCACGGCCAGCGAAAACACGATGTTCTGCCAGACCACGCGGCGCGCCCTCTGGCTGAGGCCAATTGCCCCGGCGATTTCGGCCAAGCGGTCGCCCATCAGCACCACGTCCGCCGTCTCCAGCGCGACATCTGACCCCGCCGCGCCCATCGCAATCCCGACGTTGGCGGCAGCCAGTGCGGGGGCGTCGTTCACGCCGTCCCCGACCATTGCCACGCTGCCGTAGCGCTCCCGCAGCGCGGTAATCGCTTCGGCCTTGTCATCCGGCATCAACCCGGCGCGCACCTCGCTGATGCCGACCTGCGCGGCAATCTGGGCGGCCACGGCGGGGTTATCGCCGGTCAGCAGGACGACCTCGACGCCCTTCGCCCGCAGCCCCCGAATCACGTCCGCCGATTCCGGGCGCAGTGTATCGGCCAGCGCTAAGACGCCCAGCCACGCGCCGTCCGCCACTACGCCGATGACTGTCTTTCCCTCGGCGTGCAGTCGCTCGGCGGCGGCGTTTAGCTCCGCCGGAAGTTCGACGCCCAGCGAGGTGGGTCGCCCCACGCGCACCATCCGCCCGCCGACCGTCGCGGTGATGCCCAAACCCATTTGCGATTCAAATCCCTCGACCGATTGCAGCGCCAGACCGCGCTTTTCCGCCGCCCGGACGACCGCCCGCGCCAGCGGGTGTTCACTGCGCGATTCAGCGCTGGCGGCCACGGTCAACACGGCTGACTCATCGCCGCCGCCCAGTGCCACCACATCGGTGACGGCGGGATGGCCGGTGGTCAGCGTGCCAGTCTTGTCAAAGGCGATGACGCGCACTGCCGCCAGTTCTTCTAGGGCCGCGCCGCCCTTGAACAGCACACCGCGTCGCGCCGCCGCTGCAATCGCCGCGATGAACGACGACGGCACGCTGATAACCAGCGCGCACGGCGACGCCACCGTCATTAGCACCATGGCGCGGTAAAAACCGGTCTCTAAATCTGCCCAGCCGAACAGCGGCTGCGCGACGATGAACAGCGCGATGAACCCAATCACGAAGACGGCGTAGCGGCGCTCGAACGCCTCTAAAAAGCGCTGGGTCGGCGCTTGATTGGACTGCGCCTGCTCGACCAATGTAATGATGCGCGACAGCGTGGACTCGGCGGCCAGCTTGGTTACGCGCACATCCAGCGCGCCCTGCTCGTTGAGCGTCCCCGCGAACACCGTGTCACCGATCGTTTTATCAACCGGCACAGATTCGCCGGTAATGGGCGCTTGGTTGACCGATGACGCACCCACCAGCACCACCCCATCGACCGGGATGCGTTCGCCGGGGACAATCTGCACCACGTCGCCAATTTTTAGCGCGCTGACCGGGACGACTTCTGTCCCCCCGTCGCGCTGGACGGTGGCTTGTTCCGGGTAAAGCTTAAACAGCGCCTTGATGGCGGTGCGGCTGCGCCCGATGGCGTAGTCCTGAAGCACGTTCGACAGGCTGAACAGGAACAGCAGCAGCGCGCCTTCCTCCCAGTGACCGATGACCGCCGCGCCCAGCGCAGCCAGCACCATCAGCGCGTCAATATCAACCACGCGCTCACGAATTAGCGCGGTCAGCGCGCCGCGTGTGCCGTAGAACCCACCGGCGGCATAAGCCACCACCGCGCACAGCGTCACCCAGCCCGCCGCTGCGCTAGATGACGATAGGATTACTCCCGCCACCAGCGCCACCAGTGTGACGGCCACCAAGCGCGGCGCGAGCCACGCCTCGGTCAGCCAGCGGGGCGATTCTGAGGATTGGTTTTGGGTCGGTTTGGGGGTTGGGGCTGCGACGGCGGCCATCTCTATCACCGTTTCCTTTCACAGGTTAACCCAAGTCAGTGCTTGGGTAAAACCTATATTTCACATGGGTTAAAGTATCTTTTTACAGCATAAATCTGAACGGTTTAACCGTCAAGTGATGTTTGTCATAAATGGAGTAGGTCATGTGACGGATTTTAGGGTGGGTCATACGGAGGGGATGCAAAATAAAACCCCGTGCCGGACGGGGAACGGGGTGAAAAAAGGTCTGATGGGGGAAATTTTAAATGTTGGTCGGCGGCGCATCGGGTGAGTCTGGTGTTCCGGTCGGCTCTGGCGCGTCTGGCTTGGCGAGGCGGCGCAGGCGCTCTTCGAGTTCGGCTTCTTTATCGGCGTCACGCTTGGCTTTAGCCGGCGAGGGCGGGAGGTCGTCCTCCATCAGGCCGCCCTCGCGCAGCATCCGGTCGAGGCTGTCCATGCGTGACTTGGTGCGCGCTTGGATGTCGCGCAGCAGGCCGCCGACGCTCTCGAAACCCTCGTTGGTGCGCGTAAGCTGTTCCTCGGCCTCGTCGCGGGCGTCACGGGCGAGATCTTTGGCCGTATACGGGCGTTCTTGGGTCTCATCGTCCGGTGCAGCGGGCCGCTTCTGCTGCTCGACCGGCTCACCCCCGCTGGCAACGGGGGTGGTGGAAGGCGTCCACGGCTTGGGGACAGCCCCTTCGGCTTGGGGCGTACCCGCCGGACGCGGCATTTGTTCAGGGTGCGGCACGTCGGCGGGACGTGGTGCATCAGCGGGGCGGGGCGTTTGGTCGGGGCGAGGTGCATCTGGCGTGCGGGGCTTATCTGGGAGAGGCACATCGGCGGGACGTGGTGCATCAGGTGTACGCGGCTTATCTGGGGGACGAGGCGCATCGGGCGGGCGGGGAACATCTGCCGGGCGCGGCTTGTCGGCTGGACGCGGCGCAATCCCTACCGGTTTAGACTCGGCTTGGGCGGGCGGGGCAGGCTGCTGGCTGGCAGACTTGTCCTCACCGTCCGGTTTGCCAAGCATCTCGTCCATCAAATCGCCGATGGAGCCGCCGGTCGGCGCGCCCACGGCGGGGACGGTGGAGGTACGGCGCGGGGCGGGGGGCAGTTCCCCACTGACGGGCGGCGGCGCACCCTGTATCGTGGCCTCCAGCGCGGCCACCTTGCCGATGAGGTCGGCGGTCGAGGTCTGGTGCTGGCGTAGGTCGGCCTCGGCAAAGGCAAGGCGCTTCTCAAGCTGCTGCATCCGGGTTAGCAGCGCCCGCGCCGTGGTCTCTTGGCCGCTGGCGAGCGCGGCGTTGACCTGCTCATCCAGCGCGGCAATTTCACGGTGCAGCGCCTCGACGCTGGCGCGCAGCTCGTCGTCGCGCTGCATGGCGTCTTGCACGCGCCCACGCAGGTCACTCACTTGGCGATTTACATCGGGTTTGCGGTCTAGCCCTGCGGCTACTTTGCTGGTCAGGTCGTTCAACTGTGCGTTGACCAGCGTGTTCAATTTACGGAGGAGGTCATCCATGGGTCGGCCATCCTACTTTTAAGCGACATCATCTGATACGCAAGTATAGGTCGGATTGTCGCATCGTGCCAAAGCCGACCGGCCTATCATAGGGCGAACGCATCAAAACGGGATTGAGGGAAGATAGATGTGGTGGGCAGGACGCGCCGTTGCGCGTCCCTACAAAAAGGGTCAGGCTGTAGGGACGCCCAATGGGGCGTCCACTTTCTCACGAATTTGGTGCGTTCGCCCTACGGCCTATCATAGGGCAGGCGCAAAAAAGGCTGGCACAAGTTTTCTTGTGCCAGCCTTTTGTTTATCAGATGAGGTGGTTACCCCGGTTGGGGCAACCATGAGGGATATTTAGCCCTCGGCCTCTTCTTCCATCTCGTCCATCGCGGGCAGCAGGACCGCGTCGATGACGTGGACGACACCGTTGGTGGCGTAGATGTCGGTGGCGATGACGTTCACGCCCTCGTTGATGACCACACCACCGTCAACCACGGCG